>CAZLHA010000057.1:0-13761 GCA_964559155.1 uncultured Candidatus Bathyarchaeia archaeon
GACCCGGAAGCATTACCTCTACATCAAGCTCAGATAACTTTCTTAGAGAATCAATCATGGTCTCCAGACTACCGCTCTCCCCATCATATCTACCATAGTTACCCTCCGGGAAAACGGTGTCTCCACTGAAGAGGATCTTCTTCTCAGCGTTGTATAGACACATGCTGCCTTTGGTGTGCCCAGGAGTCCAGTAAACACTTAACGATCCCAGAGGTGTATCAATACTATCGCCCTCAGATACCTTTACCAAGGCGTCTCCTAGGCTGGATGCGATATACTTGGTGTCTTCTTCATGGATAAAGACATCTGGATCAGTACGCTCAAGGATCAAATAGGTTCCCATAGCGTGATCATGATGAGCGTGAGTTAGTATAACTTGTTCAATATCACTGGGTTTAATTCCCAGTTCATCAAGTTGCGGGAATATAGGGTTAGCCCTGTTACCGACACCGGTATCAACCAGCGTAACCTCTTTTTTACCGATAACATAGATATTACTGCATAAACCCTCACCGACAATCAAAGCCACATCTGTTAACTTGGGGTTGAATTCTTCCAGATCATATATCTGAGGCATAACCATCGTGAAGATTCATGAGGTATAAGTTAAAAACCTAATCTAATCCTTAAGCAACTTGACGTTTAGTAATAAGAACCCATCTTCATAAGCCGATTCCACGGAGTCTATCACGTAGTCATCTGGGATACTATATCTTTTACTGAATTTCTTATCTTTCTGGCTACGTAATATCAACTCATCAAAGTTATCCTCTATATATATGGTGTCTCTAAGCCGGTCAGGGATCTCAGTTGTGATAATATACTCAACTGTCTCAGTGATGTTACTGCTTCCCCCCCGACTCTCCTGCAACGTATAGACACCCTCATCCCATGAATAAGAACCGCTCCTCTTCAAACTCAAGTAGAAGGGAAAAAGAGAGGTTACAGCGAACATGCTGAAAAACATGAGACTCATTAAGACAGCTGTTACACTATTAACATTCTCGAAAACCAGTGGGAAAACTACTATCCTGGCGCCTGTTAAGGGTATGAAGGCAAAGGATACAACGAATAGTCCCACCATGACCAGTAGGGAGCCTCCCACCAAGTAAAGTATCTTGGTTTCATCCGAGGTCTTCCTATAATATTTATCACTACATTTTACGCAGCAATCATTATCGGGGTCGTAACAATGTTCGCAGATGAAGGCTCCGCATTTACTGCATAATATATCGACGTTTGATCTTCCGCAGATTTCACATTTCCTATCCATTTAATACTCCTCCAAGAACATCTGGATAAAACGACTTTGTCGCAAGATAGACAATTAATACAGTTGAGATCATTAAAGCCACAAGGATCCATTTTCTATTCCCATCAAGCATGATGGGGACTGACCCTATGTATTTAATCTCGCCATTATCCTCAGCCATCTCACGTGGACTCGCTCTCAGGGATTTATAGATTAGTATTGCTCCAGCTAATGCCATTAACAAGCCTATAATCAAGAAGCCGCTGGAGACATCCATTTAATTCCTCTCCCTATTGGCTAGTTACCAAGTTTTAAACCCTTGCTTAGACGGTCCAGAGGGCGGCTTTCCCCATATATTCGTTTACCTCCCATTCACGGATACTGGTGTTATCCACGTCAATCACGTATATACTATGAAGTCGGGCGTTCCTAATCTCCTCTAGGCTCACGGGAGGGTTAGAATAATACATGTCACAGAGCGACTTTATGTAAGCTACCTCTTCAGGGGTTCTAAATCTAGGAGGCTTTACAAGGCTAGGCGGTATCTGCATAATATAGTAGGGAGTTGCGGCTAGGATGAATTTGTTGGCGTATGCGCTATAGCGTGTTATCTTGCTTGCGATCCTTGCTTTTAGGTAGGTTAATGGATCTAGAGCGTGATCAGGTGGCACAAAGCCGGTTTCCACCTCTACTATGAGACTCCCGTATCCTTTCTTGGCGTAGACATCTGTACTGAGGCTGGTTAACTCATGCTCCAAGTCTACTTCAAACCCGTTTTTAATCAGATATTTGGCGCATATTAGCTCCATCACAGTGTGATTGATCTTGACCAATCGTTTCTCGTGTTTCAGCAACAGATCTTCTCGTAATTCCAATATTTTTTCGTACTCGGAGGGGGAGAGTTCTTCTTCTATTTTCGCTATAACCGCGTCGACATCCTGAGTGAATTTATCTTCTAATGTGTACGCCCCCTAGACTAACTTCCCATTTCGTATTTATCTCTTATAAATCCACCCAGAAAAAAGGAAGTTCTTTCAATGTTCTTGGATAACCAGAATAATCTTTTGCATAGAGGGCATCAAACATTAAATGTATGTAAGTAGATTAATTCGCGGTTCCTATGCCAGATAAGAATGTTTGGGAAATATTCAGCAAAGAGACACCGGAGGTAGCAAAAGCATGGATAAAGATGGCCGAGACTATCAACATTGACGGAGTATTGGACCAAAAAACCGTGTTTCTGTTGAGAATAGCGATATACAGTACAACCCGGGATCCTGTCGCGTTACGTCACTTTATAGGCGAGGCATTCAAGGCAGGGATCTCAAAGAAGGAGATTCAGGCAGCAGCATTGATGCCTTGGTGTAATGGAGTAACCATCAGTGAGTTGGCTATTCCCCTCATCAATGAAGTCGAGGAAAACCTCTAAAACCATTTCTTTAATCCAATTTTTTCTATAAAATCAAAGCTTTCAACTTGATAAAGGTGACTCTCGCAGTGACAGTCACTACACCCAAAATGTAGTATGGCTTCACCTTGCTCGGATACTGTTTCTGCAATACTGCACTCCAACTGCTCAATGGTTTCAAGAATATAGATCTCTCTTAGCTGCACAGGGTCTTCTCTTAGAAAGTAGTCAATATGCCAATGAGTTACATCATGCTCTCCGCGACTAACCTTGAGGTGACGTTTTAATCGGGGTATAAGGCTGTTAAGGGCGGAACCTACATAGACATAGCTACCCTCCTTGAATAATATCTCACCAAGTGCGCCTATCAGGATACACTGATCTTCAAGGTTCTCTATGCCTAGACAGTAAACCCCCTTAAGAGACATACGAAGGAATAACATGCTCCGGTTAAAGGTTTTAATATTAAATACTGATTAGCGTAATATTCACTTGATGCTACGTATTAGGAAGGGCGTATCCACGAGGCTTGCGGGGCTGGTGTTTTTCATCGGCTTATACTTGATGGGAATAGGATACAGCCTCAGCTTATGGGACCATACTTCTCTTAACTCGACATTATTCTGGAATAGGTTCTACCTCTATGCCCTAACCGGGTTAATATTACTTGGAATATATGCCTGGATTAGCTTTAAACCCAAAAACCTAGCCACTAAGCAGTATACTTTCCATCCATGGAGCCGGGAGGATATACCTGACTCCCTACGGGGAGTACCCCAGTGGGGTTCAGGTAGACTAGCTAAAAAGAATAATAAAAACGATGAACTAGATGAACCATCAAGGGATTACTGGATGGAGCAACGGGAGGAGGAATAAGTATACTATTAGTACTGATTTTCTATGTCTTTACGGGCTACTTCACGGGGTTCATCGACGTATAAAAATGAACACACTGGCGGTTATAGTTGTCCCCCCGCTTATCATATAATTAGAAAGAATAAATCAGGGGATAGGCTAGAAATAGTTCTAGCCCCTTGTATCTCACCACAATAATCCGGGGTGAACTGAATGAGGCTTATAAGAATCCGGTTTACTTCCACAAAGACGCCCGAGCATACAAAGACAATGTGGAGAAAAAGAAACACTAGGTCTTCAGATGTTTATCAAACCACTCAATCATTAACTCGTATCTTTTTTTGCGTAGACTCAGCTTAGCCACCGATCTAAATGTATGTGGTCCTTCCATGAACATGGCTAGCTTGGTTTCTTTGCCCAAGTATTTTAGGGCGGTGAAGAACTCGATGGATTGGTCTATCCAGCACCTATAGTCCTCCCAGCTGTGAATGAGAAGTACGGGTGTGTCCACTCTATTCGCGTATGTTATTGGGCTCTTATCTATATAGACATCAAGGTTGCTCCAAGGATTTCCTCCGATCTGTTCTGGTGTGAAGTGGAAACCTATGTCACTTGTGCCGAAAAAGGAAGTCCAGCTACTGATGCTGTTCTGGCTTATGGCTGCCTTGAATATATCGGTGTGAGTGATAACCCAATTGGTCATGAATCCACCGTAGCTGAGACCGGTTACGCCTAATCGCTCCTCGTCTATCCATGGATACTGCTCCAGAGCCGTTTTTACTCCTAATCGTAGGTCCTCATAATCCCATACCCCCCACTCGCCTCGGATGTCACCAAACTCCTGACTGTATCCTCCGCTCCCCCTTATGTTAATATAGAGTACAGCGTAGCCATTCGACGCGAACAACTGGTGTTCAAACATTAGGCTGTCACCGAATTTGCTCTTGGGTCCACCGTGGATGTCCAGTACAGCTGGATAGGTCTCGCCTTCTACCCAGTTATCAGGTTTTAATAACCAGCCTTCCACCGTTGCATTGTCTTTCTGGGTGAAGCTAAACTTCTCGGCTGTTTGGAGCCGTACATCTAATACTATTTCCTGGTTATGAGCGGTGAGCTGCCGCTCCTGGGGATCTTTTACCCAGAGTTCTGCTGGTTTATCTGTGTTAACCCGTGTGTATGCTATCACATCGTTTGATACATGGTACTCCTCGAGGCTGTACTGGCCTCGTAGAACTGGTTCTATGCTACCAGTCTCGGGAATTATCCTATGTAACTCGTATTTATCGCTGTCAGAGACAGGGAAATAGATATAATCACCAGCCCAGATGGGCTTAGGTGAGCCAGCATGCATGCTCCTCAAGTCATAGTAGTGGCGTCTACTGCATCCCCTGTCCAGTTCACGGGTTAGATGCTTCACGGGTCCACCCTCAACATCAATCAGGTGAACCCCCTCATGTGTTGCATATCCTCTGCTACCATCATTACCCAGGTACACGATTTTATCCCCTTCAGGACTCCATGCTAGTGAGTGGATCATGTAGTCACTTAGAATACGTTCCCTCTCATAAGTAGCTGTATCAAGGATGATGAGATCGGATTCACCGGGTCGAAGGCGGTTGCCTGATTTAGAGTACGCTATCTTGGTTCCATCATGGCTCACCGCGTAGCATTGTATATCCATTTCCCCTTCAGAGATTACCCTTACCTCGCCTGTCTCCGGGTTTACCATGTGCAGATGCTTGGTCTTATAGTAGGTCCATCCCTCTCCATTATACCATATAGGAATATCATCGATCAGTTTTACCTCTGAGTCATCCTCACCTATACCTGATATAAAGAAAATATATCCTCCATTACCGCCCCAACATGGCTGTGAGACTCCACCATTGAATCTGGCTACCAGTTCTAGGTCTACGCCGTTATCAGTGACCCAGATACCTGTTCCCTTCTCCTCTTTATCCATGCCCTTTCTGCTGGTGAATAACAGTTTATCACCGTATGGTGCCCACTCGGGATTCGATGGATTACCCTCATCTATGCTCCAGAGATTCTCGCCTGTTCTTCTATCAACTACCTCTAAGACTGTCTTGTATTCATCCCCGTCGGGAATTGTTACGAGGTAGGATATTTTTTCAGCGTTGCTTGATAGCCTTGGTCTGGCTACCACCCTAAAATTTCCTAGATCATTTAGCCTTAATTCACGAGTCATGAATGTATGTTAGATTCAAGAGCATATAACTTGTATCAGGGAGTCTCTTATATCATAAGATACAATGTTCTTATCTATGAAAGTACTCGTGGTAGGAAATGGAGCCCGGGAGCACGCTATCGTTAAAAAGATTGCAGAGGAAAAGGTTGATATCTACGCAGCTATGGGCAAATTGAACCCCGGAATCGCAGCTCTCAGCAAGGAATATGAGGTAATTGATCTAGTTAAGCTTGACAACTACGCCAAGTATGACGACGTGGATATCGCGTTTATAGGCCCAGAGTCACCGTTGGCGGCAGGTGTAACGGATTACTTGATGGAAATGAATGTACCCACTGTCGGACCTGTAAAGGCATCAGCCAAGCTTGAATGGAGCAAAGCATACGCCCGCGAAGTACTAGATCAGAATAACATAACGGGCAACCCAGAGTACAGAATCTGCCGAAACATTGAAGAAGTAAAAGAATTCCTCGACGAGCATCCAGATGTAGCTGTTAAACCAGATGTATTAACAGGTGGAAAAGGGGTGAAAGTCACGGGACAACATCTAACCACTCGAAAACAGGTTGAAGAATATGCTCGGAAGAGAATAAAATCCGATGGATTAGTAGTGTTAGAGGAGAAGCTAATTGGAAGAGAATTCACTCTTCAAGCATTCAGCGATGGAGATAGGCTAAAGTTTATGCCCCTTGTTCGTGACTTTAAACGAGCTTATGACAATGATGAGGGCCCCAACACAGGTAGTATGGGTAGCTTCAGCTGCGCCGATCATGATATGCCTGATCTAGAAGCAAAATCACTGGATAAGGGAAAAAAGATCATGAGAGACACCATAAAAGCCATGAAGTCTAAGGGCACCCCATACAAAGGTGTACTATACGGCGGATTCATGGTTACCCCAGAGGACACCTATCTCCTTGAGTACAACTGTAGATTTGGAGACCCTGAAGCAATAAACGTCCTTAGCCTGCTGGAGAAACCGTTAATCGATGTAGGATACGGAATAATAGACGGGGAGTTACCTAGGTTTGGATTCAAGAAAAAAGCAACGGTATGCGTATACCTTGTACCGGAAGGGTACCCAACGTCTCCTATAAAGGATCAACCTATAGAGATTGGTGATGGCATCGAGAGCGGATTATACTATGCATCAGTCTACGATGATAATGGAATTATAAAAACTACCACAAGTAGATCTATCGCCCTATTGGGCAAAGGAAATACTGTCCCAGAGGCTAGGAAGAACGTCTACAAGGACGTGGATAAGATAACTGGACGCCTTCATTATCGAACAGACATAGCCCAAGACATCCAATAATTTCTTTAACCAATCATACATGTTGAAAGAGGGGACATCCTTTGACTGAGAGCGATAAAGTTGTGGAACTTGAAGCCATACTCTATGCCGCCAGCAAACCAATGGAACTAACAGATATAGTAACCAAACTGAAGCTGGAGAACGAGATAGAGGCAGACAAGCTAGTTGACCAGCTTCAAGAGATCTACATACAGGATGAAAGCGCTCTCGAAGTCAAGAAACTACCTCACCAGAAAGTAGTGTTACAGCTTAAGACTGAGTTCACCAAACAAGCTAGTAGATACAGCCTAAAACCCATATTAACAGAGGGAACACTGCGAACACTTAGCTATGTCGCGTATCATCAACCAGTAAAACAGACGGATATAGCCAGTGATCGTGGAAGTCACGCTTATGGACACTTGAAGGAGTTGGAGGATATGGGGTTAATCCATCGTGAGAAATGTGGAAGAACCAGTATGGTTCGCACAACTCAGGACTTTGCTGATTATCTAGGATTAAGCACTGAACGAACCAAGATGAGACGCCAGCTAAGAAAGATGTTTAGGAAGCTTGAGGTAGAAGACGTGGAAAAATAAATAATCTTAAACAACAGGGACTCTTTTCTTGATTCATGAAGAAGAGAACTGTTTTAGAGGTTATCGCCATACTAGTTTTTGCTTCATTTTTCTATGTTTATAATACAGGGTTAATTGATCCAATTAACGGCGGAGATGAAACGGATATACCTGTAACCCCTGAGGATGGGGAGTCAATACGAATAGCCGCCTTCAATATACAGATCTTTGGGCGTTCAAAACGAGATAAACCCATGGTAATGGATGTACTAGCCGATACAGTACGAGAGTTTGACATAGTACTAATTGAGGAGATACGGGATAGCAGCGAGACCACTGCGCCCATATTTCTTGAGGAGGTAAACCTGCGTGAAGGACCAAAATATGATTTCATCAGGAGCTCCAGAGTAGGTCGCACAAGCAGTAAGGAAGCGTATGCTTATTTCTACAACACCGAGACCGTGGGATATATTCCTGGATCAGATTTCCTCTACAATGATACATGGGGTTTTTTTGAGAGGGAGCCCTATGTGGCTAGCTTCTATGCAGGTGAATTTGATTTTACCTTAGTAGGTATTCATACAAAGCCAGATGATGCGTATTACGAGATCGGGAACCTCACCGTTGTCTATGATTATATACTGGGCTTTGGAGATGAAAAGGATGTTATCTTACTAGGGGATTTTAATGCGGATGGCTCTTATTTCGATGAGGACTCATTAAGTAACCCCTTGAGATCCGCAGAGTATTACTGGGTTATTGAGAACGATTTTGATACCATGACCAAGACAGATTGGACATATGACCGCATCATATTGACTAACTACACATATAACAGTGAATATATACTGAGCAGCTCAGATGTTTATTACTTTGACACCATTTATGGTCTAAACCAGACCTTTACTGAGAGCGTCTCAGATCACTACCCGGTCTACGCCGAGTTCAACACCACCATACCTGATGATGACTAACCCATAGAGCTTATTGATAGGCATCACAATTGATTAGGTATGAATAAAACCACTCAAATCGTTAAGGCATCAGGAACAAGATATGAATGCGGGCACCAGCACGGAGAACAGGCCGCTGAAGAGATCAAATATAATCTAAAATACTATTTCGGTTGGTGGGAACGAAACCTCAGGATGCGTAAAAACGAGGTATATGAGTATATTGACAACGTCTTAGACGCCACTAAGGCATATGACTCAGGACTAGTAGAAGAAATGAGAGGAATCGCAGACGCAGTTGAGGTTGATCTGGAAGCAGTAGCCGCGTTGAACGGTAGATATGAACTGGCTTGGGCTAGTCCAGAACAGCTTATGGGCGGATGTACATGCATAGCAGCCCTCCCCATTAGAACGGAATCACGGAATACCCTGCTGGCTCAGAACTGGGATTACCGTGTTGATGTACGGGACACCTGCATCATCTTGAAGGTTAAAGTGGATGACGGACCATCCGTAGTTATGCACACCGAGGCTGGTATCATAGGGCATAAAGGTTTGAACAGTGAGGGCATCGGGATAGTGCTTAACGCCATGGTATCGGACAGAGATAAACTGGGGGAATCCGTGCCTTTCTTCCTAGTCTGCAGAAAGATGCTGGACAGTCCACGTTTCAGTGAAGCAACTAAGAAATTGTTAAACGCGGAGAGAAGCCTCTCGTATAATGTAATGATGGCTGGGAAAGGCATAGCGGTTAGCTTGGAGGCTCACCCGGAGGACGTATCTATTATCTACCCGGAGTATGGTGTGCTGGCGCATACCAACCACTTCTTAGGTGATCGAGCATTACAGATCAAGGACAAATTTGTACTAAGCGAGACAAGCAGCATAAACCGGTACATAATGGCAAAGAATAAACTCAATACACGTGACGCTCATAGCTTTGAAAGCTTCAAAGAGATGCTAACAGACCACTATGACCATCCTACAAGTATATGCCATCACCCAGATAAAAGCAAACACAGGGACCACTGGGAGGAAACAGTATCATCCGTCTACATGGAGCCAGAGAAACTCTTATTCATGTACACAGCGGGTCCACCATGCAGCAACCAGTACACTCAGGTAGCTCTATAAACCGGCAAAATCTCTTTAAGTAGCCTCATCATTCAGAGATGTGAGTTTACGAATGAGTGAACAGGTAAGTACCATCGAACTCATCGCCTACCTGGTAGGCATGATACCAAGCGTCTACTTCGCGTATAGACTAGTCGTTGAACTCTATCACTACTTAACCAAGAAGGATGACGACTTTTTGTAATGACGCAGGAAAAAGAAAAATACTGTCACAGCTGTGGAACACTAATACCCTATTATGATAGACACTGCCCCGCCTGTGGTGAACAACAACCCACACTACCCGGCATGGAACCCTTAAGAGAAGAAAAGAGTAAAGAGAAAAAGGTCTGGATAGCAGTCTTACTCAGCTTTCTCATTACAGGTCTAGGTCAATACTATCTGGGTGCCCGGAGAAGAGGAGTGGCTTTCTTCGCTGGAACACTTCTAATGGGCGTCATATTATCAATCAGTTATACACAGGAACAGATTATGGGTTTAGGCGTATTTCTTGCAGCTGTCTCAGCCATCGATGCCTACCAGCTAGCTAGGAGAAAGAATCAATCTATATAGACTAGATTCACTGGGTTTATTATTCGATACGTATAATCAGTCTCGTGAACTAATTGAAATATGAGATAAAATATCAACCAAGCTATAGCCTTCTAGAGGTACAACTAGAAAAAGATGAGGTAATAACCGGTGAATCAGGGGCATTAACCTATATGAGCCCAAATATCGATGTTAGGACTAGGACCCGTGAGAAAAGCCTCCTCGGAAGCCTCAAGACCAGCATCTTAGGAGGACAGAGTCTATTTGTTACTGATTTTGCCGCCGTTGGTGGACCTGGTAAAGTAGCATTGGTGGCTGCGCCCATCGGGGATGTTGAACGATTTGAGGTCTCCCCGGATAATGGCTACGTTATCCAGAAATCAGCCTACTTGGCGTCAACTCAAGGAATAGATCTAGATGTACGGTGGGAGGGGTTCAGTAAAGGCTTGTTCGGTCAAGGCTTGTTCATGATTAAGACAACAGGCACAGGAGATCTTTTCATCAACAGCTTCGGGGCCATTGATAAACACATATTAGAACCCGGAGAACAACTGGTGGTAGATAACTTCCACTTAGCAGCCTTCAGTGACACCTGCAAATACGAAGTACGAAAATTCGGTAGCTGGAAGGACACCTTATTCAGTGGCGAAGGATTAGTGACCTATATTGAGGGCCCCGGTGAGGTGTATGTGCAAACTAAGAATCTTAGAGAATTCGTGGAATGGCTTTGGACCCTCATTGGCCCCAAAGTTTCCTCAAGGCAGGCAAGATAAATGATTGACACCATCTATTTCGATAACTGGAACACACTGGTTCAGGCCCCCAATCTAATGAGGAAGGGGAGCAGCACCAAGATTTTTCATAAGTATCTGAAGGAACAGAGCATAGAGATATCATATGATTCATTGATTGAGACCTATATACCGGTGGCTAGGGCTCAGAACATGGAATGCGAACTAGATGGATACAGGGAGCCGGATTACCGTAAGAGACTGGAAACGGTCTTTAAGAAACTCGGGGTAGATTCAGCTGTAGACCACTCCTATGGTGCCTGGAAATATTATCTCAGGATGTGGCCGGAGCAGACAGAGTTCTTCCCCGGAGTCCCTAGGATGCTAGAGGAGCTAAAGCCTCGGTACAAGTTGGGCGTAATAACCAATTATATGGATGGTCCCACCTGTCGAGCAGTCTTCCAGAAGCTGAGCTATGATGAGTTCTTTGATTCAATGGTGGTCTCCCATGAACTGGGGTACATGAAACCTGCTGAGATTGTTTTCGAGACCGCTTTGAGAGAAACCGATTCTACGCCTGAGCGCTGTTTAATGGTGGGAGACACTTATGATGCTGACGTGGTGGGAGGTAACAGGATTGGTATGAAGACTGTATTGGTGGATATCTATGACAATCAACATGAATTCTACCATGATTGCAGCATGGTAATCAAGAATATAGACGAGTTCCCGGATACGTTACAAAAACTAGCGTCTGGCTAGTTCAACTATTTCGTATAAGTTTTTTATTATTTTTTCACAGCCACCTTCAATTAATCGTTGCGCCCATTCATCATCTCTCCAGTAGCCTACGAAATCTACTTTCGCTGCTTTTGAGGTAGTTAGATCCGTGGTAGTGTCTCCTATGTATAGTGTTTCACGGGGAGTGGATTCGATTAGATTTATAGTTGATAATAGGTGTCTTGGATCCGGTTTTGGGTATGGGGTTTCGTCGCGTCCAACGACACCGTGGAAAAAGTCATCTATTTTGAATTTATCTAGTACTTGTTTGGCGTACTCTCCGTGGCTTCTGGTTGCTATTCCCAAGCGGTAACCGTGTTTATATAAGGTCTTGATGGTTTCATGAGCTTGTGGTTTGAGACTCATAGTGGGTAAGGCTTTGAGCTCGATGTTATTCATCACGTTATCAAGTCCTACTAGAGTGTCGTCAAGGTTTTCTCGCGGTAACCCATATTCTAGTAGAGTCTCAGCTCCTCCTCGGATTACTTGAAATGCTTTGCGTCTATCCTCGATGACTTCGGTCATTCCCTTTTTGTTTAACAGATCTCTGATCTCTTCACCCATCTTCTGGTAGTCGATGTGGCTCTCCACCAGAGTCCCGTCGAGATCGAATACCACGGCTCTATACGGCATAAAAGGTATTCCTATATGATGATTTATAGAGTATTTTATTGAGTGAAACTTTTTTAACTTGGAAATGGGTTCATTGGGGAGTGCGGGCGAGTAGTTCAGGGGTATGAATGCTTGGTTTGCAACCAAGAGGTCGAGGGTTCAAATCCCTCCTCGTCCACCATTCCTGTAATAATCCAGATTCATGGAAGTAGTTTAATTATCCGATGTGCTCCAGAATAAAATAGAGGTTAAGTATCATCCAACATAGGCTGTTTCAATAAAGTGTATTAGTTTGCTTTGTAGAAAATCTATCTTAACCCCGTTACAGTTATCATTATCATCCCAACATTTCACACAAATCCGAGATTTTTCGTTTTCATCAAACATGAAACGAATAATCTTCTTCAACCCTGTTTCATCTTTAGTAAACCCGTTTCTAATCTCTAATATGTCACCGAGCTCAGTAGTTATGAAGACATTACCATAACTATCTAGAAATCTCCACGCTTCCTCAAAAGTATATTTTGACTTATCCCTAGAACGATTTGTATTTATAGGCTCTCACACACCAACAAAGTTATCCTCAGAATAATATAAATATTTAATGCATCTCAACCCAACTTTACTCTGGCGGCGGATTAATCATTACAATATTATGCCCACGAAGCATAATGTCTCCCAGATCTACCACATTCATGGGATCTGAAACATCCTGAGAATCCTTCATAAATAGATTAACATACTGGTCAAACCCATCAAGAATACCTCGAATAGTCCGACCATACCTCATTTTAATCAAAATCGTCTTACCTCTACTACGCTCAAGCACTGTTTCAAACATATCAGCCATAACTATGCCTCGTATCGGGATGAATATACGTACACTCTTTAAAAGCCTATATTTTAATCTAATTTTTCGGTTTATATATTACATTAATTTAGCTATAAATGGATGTGAATATACTGACTAAAAGATCAGGGCAAATAGATCACAAAATTATTTATTTTTCGATGATAATAATCGTACTCGGATTATTTTTGAATCTATCCGAGGTAGAAATCAATTCAGCACTGGTTGTCTATCTTATAATTTTGATAGCTCTAGGAAACATAGGATACTTGTACACTTACACTAGGAGCCAATAGAAAACCAGATATACAATTACTAATTGATCCAAACTATTATGGAGCTGTGATTATTAACGGTTCTTGTAATACTTCCCCGGATTGCAAACCTTACATGGTTGCCAGATGCTATCTGATTTCGAGTTCTCTTTAAAATAGGAATCAGCCTTCTCATATGAGTCAAAACTCATCCAGCCACCATGATCCTTAATCTCGTCTACCCCCTTATTGATGGTCTCTTCCGGTACACAGAATCTACATGAATCTACATGAAGTTTCCAGATCCCCGTCGGATA
>CAZLHA010000058.1:0-13508 GCA_964559155.1 uncultured Candidatus Bathyarchaeia archaeon
CTGGTGACCACGGTGCCGCGTGTCCGGGTTAAGCTGGTGTTTGCGTGTTTTTGCTTTAACCTGGTTCAGCTGGGGCGACTGAGCGGTGGCGCTTAGCGTGGGCTATGGGTCTTCTCCTGGAGGACGGGTAAAGATGGGTTGAAGCGGATGGTCTACGGCTCCTCTGGGTGGCTTAGAGACCGCTTCAGGATAGGTATAGTGTTGATGGTTGAGGTCTTATGCGCTTGTGGAGGCTGCTTGGAACAGAAATAGAGGACAAAAACGATAGAAACCCGGAAACAAAAGAAAATAAAAATCCTCTAAATTAGTGTTTATTTTGATGAATCATTATACCATACGGTTCCATCAATATCTCATGAGTAATAAGTTTGAGCAAGCTACGCTTGGAGGCGGCTGTTTCTGGTGTACCGAGGCAGTGTTCCAGAAGATAGCCGGCGTAAAGAGCGTAGTATCTGGGTATTCGGGAGGTAACGTAAAGAACCCCAGTTATCAGCAAGTTGTATCTGGAAACACACGACACGCTGAAGTGGTCCAGGTTACATTCGACCCCGAGGTTACATCATACCATGAAATACTTGAAGTATTCTTTACCATGCATGACCCTACACAGTTGAATCGTCAAGGAGCTGACATCGGAACACAATACAGGTCGGTAATTTTCTATCACACCGACATACAACGTGAGACAGCTGAGAAATTCAAAGAAAGGATGAAAGAAACTAATAAATTCAACTTACCTATCGTAACAGAAATTAAACCGTTTGAGGCCTTCTACGAAGCAGAAAAATACCATAAAGATTACTATCAGCGCAACAAGAATCAAGGATACAGTAGAACCGTTATAACCAAAAAGATCAAGAAGATAGAAGAAAAATTCAGGGAGATCCTAAAGTAATGGTTGAGACAGCAAAATATGATTTGATCAAGAAAAACGGTGTTTTTGAGATTAGAAAATACCATAATATGCTTGTAGTCAAGGTTGAGCAAACATAAGATACAGGTTTCAACACACTATTTCAGTAGAACAATACTCATCAACAAAGCAGAACATACAACCGCGATAAAAATGATAAACCTCTCAAGCTCCTGCTGCTAAAAAACACCAGACCAGATGAGAAACAAGTAAATACAATATTTCTACAAGTTTCTAACAGAATAATCGTTTAAATATACAATCACTAAAGTCTACTCTATGATTTCCCGTCGTCTAATCACCCTAGCATCAATAATACTGATCGCACACCTAACACCAATAACCAACGCGCAAGACTCTATATATCCGAGACAGGTATTCTGGGACACTATGATTACCAGAATGGAGCGTACCATAACACTACGTGAAATGATGACTCTGGGAGATTTGTTACAAACTGTACCTATACATACTATGATTTAACCACAAATATCGATGGATACATAGAACTTCACTGGGCCTCCACTGGAACAGAGTGGCTCTACGGAGTCTATGTTGATACAAGTCATGACGGCTTATCCTGGAAACGATACACCCCAGGGGATATTCACCAAGTATACGCAGGGAACCCCCTCTATGTCCGGGTAAAGCCAATTCACTGGATCTCAGACCTCCCCGAGGAGGACAGCTATAACCCCATTGGACCCCCGGGCACTAACAATGATCCTGAACCTGAGACAAGCACGATTATCTACAGGTATTACGCGGTCAGTGGCACCTTCACGTATACATTCTATTACCCTGAAAACAGTGAATCAGTTCCCAGTATCGAGGAGAGTGAGATCACTCACATCGGTGAGGAAAGCGGTGATCTTGATGTCATTTACAGTGTTTTATGTAGTTCCCTGGATGATCAAGTTCAGCCTGTTGATATATCAACTAGTTTTGACACCGGATCACAGGTTATCAGCTATATCACTGTCTCAAACATAGATCAGAGCGATGTAATAACATGGGACTTTACAAGGCTAAACGGGGTCTTTGAGACACAGACTTATACAGCTGATACGTCTGGAACTATTACTGTTTACGCGGTTCTTGATACCTCATCATATAATGATCCAGTTGGTTCATGGAGCCTAATCATCGATATTAACGGGACGCCTCTATCATACGAGGAGTTTACAGTCGAAAAAGATGGCTTTAACCCTATACCAACCCCAATACATATCATATTCCTAGGTCTCGCAGCGTATCTATACGTTTTAAGAGCTAAAACCTGACTTTAGGCAACAACAAGCAGAGCACATGAGGCACTTTAGATATTCTCAATACTCTTGTTCAGTGAATAATGCATAAAAAATAGCTTTACAGGTTAGATATATGTCTCATAAATTGCTCGTACAGAGTTAAACAAGTTGATACATCAAAGAACGCGTCTACAAAGGTTAAAATCCTCAACCATCAATAGCTCCAAGTGATATAATTGGGTTTCAAAGATAAGGTAGCGGTTGTAACAGGTGCATCTCGAAGTATTGGACGAGGCATCGCGTTAGCCCTAGCAAAGGAAGGTTGTACGGTTGTAGTTAATTACAGTAAAAGTCAGGGTGAGGCGAGGGAGGTTGTCGATGAGATAAGAGAAATGGGAGGGAAAGCCATCGCGTCTCAATGTGATGTCTCCAAGAGGGAAGATGTGGAGAGAATGTTCACCGAAACCATAGAAACCTACGGTAAGATAGATATTCTCGTCAATAACGCGGGGGTTGCAAAAGGTGGTTCCATCCTTGATACAACAGATGAGATATGGGACTGGCACATGGCAATCAACCTCAAGGGAGTCTTCCTATGTACCCAGGTAGCCGCCCGTCACATGGTTGAGAGAAAGTATGGAAAGATCGTGAATATATCATCCAACTCTGGTTTCGGAATAGCCATGGACGGCGAGACCAGTTACGCGGTATCAAAAGCAGGAGTCATCCAGCTAACTAAGAGCACCGCCTATGATTTGGGGCCATATGGTATCAATGTTAACTGTGTCGCCCCAGGAGCAGTAGATACTGTAATGTTAAGGGGAAACAATACACCCGAGGAATACGAGAAAAAACTGCAGGGAAGAAGGGACAGAGCGTCCCTCGGCATCGTGGGATCACCTGAGGATATAGCCAACGCTGTCCTGTTCTTTGCCAGGGATAAATCCAACTACATTACAGGGAAAACCCTATTAGTTGATGGCGGTCGAAGAGACTTTTTATAAATTCTCAATCGTTACCTGCTAGACGCCCATGTGTACGCTGGTTTCTGTTAAATATTTATAATCAGTTCTATGTGCTCCACTATGTCCTTATATCGGTTCCGTATCGTAACCGAAGTAACCCTAGCCTTCTCCGCAATAGTCTGCTGAGTCCGCTTCTCATCCATTACAATACTCCCAATATAAACCACCGCCGCGGCTATACCCCTTGGACTCTTTCCAGAGGTCAGTTTCTCATCAGAGATAACGGTATACAACTCTAGCCCCAATGTCTCTACTTTACCTGACAACCTTAACTGTTTCACCAGTTTGGAGATTATCTTACCTGTTGACACTCGAGGTATATCCTTATTCAATAGATTGTATACGTATCGATAGTTACGGGCCAGCGTCTTCCTAGGTATTTTCGCTATCTCAGAGATCTTTGAAAGGCTCTTGGATACCTTACATACCCTGCATGCCATATAGAGAGAAACAGCTGATAGTCCATTGATGGTTCTCCCTTTTACTCCATCCTTCTTCAAGACCTGTTTATAGGTTACCGCCCCTGTCTCAAGAACGCTCCTGGGTAACCCTAGCTCATTACCCAGGTTAGAAATAAAACTTAGAGCTCTAGAAAGATTACGACTATGACTACCAGACTTTTTAGTCCGGTTATCCCTCTTTCTCAGACGGTAATACTTGGATTTTTGATCCTGATCCAGTCTTCTACCAGCATGGTCCCTGTTTCTATAGCTTATCTTCGTGCTTAGGCCTTTATCATGCATAAGGTGTGTTAATGGCGCCCCCGTTCTTGGCTTATCTTTCCTTTCCTGTAGTGTAAAAGCACGCCACTCAGGTCCCATATCCAGTTTATTATCCTGGTAGACGTATCCACATTTTCTGCATATTTTTTCTCCTGTGGCTAAATCCTTTATAGTGTCACTTGACCCGCATATAGTACATTCATGCTTTTCTTCAGACGTTTTCTGTGACATAAGCAAGTATCTTGTATATAACCTGCCTTATAGTGGTCCGCTTTTTAGATAATGGAATATTAACTTTAGGGGACATTATTTATGTATACCTGGATAATACATTCTGTAAACAGATTTAATCAAGTTTTATCCGTACTCGATTTACTTACATGGGTTTAAAAAACGCCATCTGTATATAGATATGAAAATGAGTAATAACAAATATATATATACACGGCACATGTGCGTAGCATCCCCAACATTAATAATTTCCCACAAACAATCAGCACATGCATCACAAGAAATCCAGAAAAGAAACCAAAAAGAACAAGAAACACAAATAGGGACCCAAAAAAATCAATAAACAATACGTGATGAGAAAACAGAGTTCTACAACGACCAGAGCTCAAACTAACACAAGAAGAAATCAACGCACTTTAGATACCGGTTCAGTCACCAAGACAAGGCGAATAATAGTCATCCCTTAGAACAGACTCAAAGTGGGACCATATAAGATGACAAAATTAGTCCCTTACCCATAGAAGATAAACCCTAAATTTATTCCTCCTAGACAAGTTGTTGATACGATATCTCCAAATAGATCACAAAAACGAAAACAGATGGTCTTTGCCTTTATCTGAGCCCGTAATGTCAAACTAGGATTATGAAACCTATGATAGATATTACGCTAATATATACTACGGTCCGCTTCAGAAGATCATGTTCCTCAACGTAGCGAAGATGCTCAGCCCCTATGAATAGAGCAAGTAACGCGGCGGCCACGCTGAAGGTATCCATAATAAGCGCTCGGTTAGCTGTCTCAAACAATGTATAATAGACTCCCCCGAACCCCGTTATGATTGCCATTACCTCAAATAGAGTCTTGTTTAATACGATGGAGGATATATTTCTATGCCTAAAATCCTCCAGTTCAGGACTCTCATAGAGACACCTGAGCAACAGTACAAGTGAGTATCCCCGTCTTTCTCGACCCTAATTGCATCATCTGAAACTTCCTCCCCGCAGATACTACATGACATAATAGATCAAAGTAATTACGAAACATAAAGGGAACAGGTACAAAAGTGGACCTCAGTTCTTCATCTGGTTTCACGAGAATAGTAGCAGGAACATTATTACTAAACCCCCGATAAACCCACACCTGCACCCAATTACCGTAGATAACTCCAATCGTTTTCCGTTTAAATATAACCACATTTTATCTTAAATCGGTAAAAATGCCTACAAATAGATTTGAATGTCCCAAATGCGGCTTCGCAGTAGAGGCAGAGTCAGAGGAAGAAGTTATTAAACATGTAAAAATGCATGG
Organism: uncultured Candidatus Bathyarchaeia archaeon; assembly: GCA_964559155.1. Taxonomy (GTDB): domain Archaea; phylum Thermoproteota; class Bathyarchaeia; order TCS64; family TCS64; genus RBG-16-57-9. The sequence goes on from CAZLHA010000058.1 coordinate 5,451, forward strand.
AAAAGAACATCACCCTGACTTTAAAATGTCTGAGAAAGAACTAAAACAGAGAATCAAATAAACCCCAAAAACCCCCAGTTTTTTTAACTATAAACTGTTAGGATAACTACAAAACTCTGGACATAACCTGATTAATGAGGTTAATTAACAGACACCCCACCCAGAAAAAAGAATCCAGTATAAAAGATCACACAGGTTCAAATAAGACAAAAACATATTTACATTTATGAACACACTAACCTTAATCATCCTAATAATAGCAGGGGGCGCAATCATCCTAGCCCTGTACACATACTTTTCCTCAAAAAGAAGAGACACAACAGAGCCAACGAAACAGGAACCCACCCTATTAACATCCAGCGAATACGAACCAGAAGCAATAAAAGTAGAGAAAAAACCCCCTGAGGAAGAAGGATCCATCCCTGAAGGGACACTATTTCTTGAACCAACCACAGAAGAACCTGTTACAGAGACAAAAGAAGCGGAAGAGCCAACCGAATCACAACAAGAAGAAAAAACAAAGGAACAAATCACTGAGCCCGAACAAGGTCCAGGCACACCCGTCATAGAAATCGAAGGTATAGGACCCGCCTACTCAGAGCGACTGAAAGATATAGGCATCCAAACAGTGGAAGAACTATTAGAACAAGGTGCAACAAGAACACAACGAGAAGACTTGGCTGAAAAAACAGACATATCACCTAGCCTCATATTGGAATGGGTGAACCACGCCGACCTTTATAGAATAAAAGGCGTAGCAGGTCAATACTCGGACCTCCTAGAGGAAGCAGGGGTAGACACAGTACCCGAACTCGCCAGAAGGAACTCGGAAAACCTTCACAACACTATGATAAAGATAAACCAGGAGAAAAACCTAGTAAACAGAGTCCCATCCCTCAACAATGTACAGGGCTGGATAAACCAAGCTAAAGAACTACCACGAAAAATAGAACACTAATTCGTGGATCCACCTACCCCATATTTCTAATAGATTTACAGATACTTTCTATCGATAATATATCCAAGAAAACAGTTAACAAGAGAAATCAAAAACTCTCCCACCATGAAGGCTAATAAACATAATTCATGTTTAGGAAAGATCCAATCGGTAACTGAACCCAGTCACCATCAGATAAATCTTAAACAACAAATATGCAGCCATGAGTAAATACACAGAAAAAGTTGAATACAGAAGAGCCTAGATGATTCCCGCTAAAACACCATAAAACAACTCTCGAAAAAGGCATCCCTGTATCTTGTATAAAAACTTAAGAAAACCTATATTATACCGGGTAAAAATAAATCTGTTATGCATGATGAAGAGACGTATAATCCACCCTATGGAGACTTAACAAGACTCAACACAAACCGACTCATATTAGACAGCGTAGGGAAAGAAAGACTAACAGAGATCGTACAATTCTTCCAAGAACTCCTTGAGACCTCATCAGCAGTATACGAGAAAAACGGGGACTACGCACTTGGAATATTCTCTTCATCATGGTGCAGACTAATGGACAGCGCTTCAAGACAACTCTGCGAGACAGAGGACGACCAGAAAGCACTAGACTCTGGAAAATGGCTCTGCCACGAATCGTGCTGGACAGAGGCTTCCAAGACATCAATCGAAGAAAACAGATCCGTGGATATAGAGTGCAATGGAGGAATCCACATGTACGCCGTACCCATTACAGTCAATGGAGAACCCATTGGTTCAATCAACCTAGGCTACAGCGATCCGCCAAGAGACCCTGAGACGTTAAAGGAACTATCACAAAAATACAGAATCCCCCTAGTGGAATTAACAGATAAAGCCCACGAATACCAGTCAAGACCAGAATACATCATATCAGCCGCTAAAAAAAGGTTAGAACTATCAGCCAAACTAATAGCCGAGATAGTAGAACGCAAACAAGTCGAAACAACCCTACGTGTATCAAACAACCGCTTGAATGGATTCATGGCCAGCGCCACAGATGGATTCCTAATAATGGATAAAGATCTGAGGATAATAGAGGCTAACCAGAACTGGCTCAACCGGGCTGGAGTCACAGAGGACATATACGGTACACACATAGATGAGTTATTCCCAGTACTAAGAGAGAATGGACGCTTAGAGGCATACAGGAAAGTAATAGAAACAGGGGAACCTGTAGAGTTTAGTAGAGTAACATCGCCCTCAGGAAGTGGCCTCATCTACCATATTAAAGCCTTCAAAGTAGGAGAAGGACTGGGACTCATCTCAAGAAACATAACTGAGAGAGTCAGACAGGAGAATCACATCGAATACCTCTACCAAGTCTTACTTGCAATAAGAAACGTCAACCAACTCATCGTTACCGAGAAAGATAGACACAGGCTTCTCCAACGCGCTTGCGACTTGATGGTTGAGACAAAAGGGTACAATCACTGCAGGATAATGTATCTCGACGAGAAAGGAAAAATAGACCAAATATATGATACAAGCCCAGAGGCCTCAAAAACCGGGATCAATAAAGTTGAATTATATCCATGCATCGATAAACTCACAACAGAGAAAGTAACAGTATTCTCCGACCCAGAAACAGCATGCAACGGTTGTCCTCTCTACTCTGGTGCAACAGGCTACGCTGTTCTCGGGATGACACTAAGCCATGAAGCTAAAAATTACGGATACTTTACGGCAACTGTACCAGAAAAAATGACTAAACCCGAGGAGCTATCACTATTCAAAGAAGTTGCGGGAGACCTAGCTTACGCACTACACAACCTAGACCTAGAGGATGCCAGAGATAAAGCAGTCAAAGAACTAGAAGCCTCAGAGAAAAGATACCGTAACCTCCTTGAGAGCGGGATGGACGGTGTAACGGTAAACATTCTCGGTAAACTAGTGTATGTTAACAACCGCTTCGCTGGGATGATAGGATACGACAGGGAGGAGCTAATAGGCACCTCGATCCTCGATCTACATGCACAAGAATACCGTGATATAGTAGAAGAAAGGACAAGACTACGACACAATGGGGTAAAAGTGCCCAACTATTACGAATTAGAATTAATCAGAAAAGACGGGACTAGATTACCTGTCGCATACAGTGTATCGCGGATCATCTATGAGGGAGAGCCAGCTAGCCTCACATACATACGAGACATAAGTCAGTTGAAACAAATTACAGAGGCTCTTCGAAAAAGCGAGGAACAGTACAGGGTTCTCGTAGAGTCAGCCCAGGATATCATATTCAAACATGACCTTGAGGGAAACATCACCTACATCAATCAGCGGGGAATAAAACTAGTGGGTCTCACCAAGGAACAAATATTATCCAGAACAGTATACGATTTTATTCCACAGGAATACCTTGAAGACATAATCACTAGATATGAGAAACGCAGATCCGGGTACACCGAAACTATGATCTACAGAACCCACGTCAAAGTCCAAGGGAAAAAAATACACTTAGAGTTAACCAGTTCCCCCATCACAGGCGAGGATGATAAGATAGTCGAGGTACTCGTCATCGCCCGAGATATAAACAAGAGGCTAAAAGATGAGGAACAGTTAGAGAAGTACAGAATAAGGCTTGAAGAACTACACAACTACTCAGTTCAATTAACAGGAGTTGATTCAATAAATGAATTGGCGGAACACACAATAAACGCTCTCCAAGGAATACTTGAATTCGAGTTCTGCGACATAAGCCAACTAATCGGAGACAAGGTACGGATAATAAGATCAAGCAGACCGGGAAAAATACAGGAGATGCCCTTGGATGGCCCAGGCGTAGTTGTAAGAGCGATAAAGACTGGGGAAATCCAATATATCCCTGATACAAGAAAAGACCCAGATTATGTATCGGGAGAAAAAGTTGATACAGACGGTAAACCATACAGGATACTATCAGAGCTAGCTGTACCCGTGAAGATAGATGAAAAAGTTCACCTCGTACTAAATATGGAGCGAAGCAAGCTAGACGCATTCACAAATATAGACAGAAGACTTGTTGAGATCCTAGCAACCCACACCGCCTCAAGTTTAGAGATACTATATGAGAAAGAGAGACGGGCTAAATACTCCTACAAACTAGAAGCACTATACCTAATCACTGAAGCACTACCCAAGACAAACTCCATCGATGAAATAGCCAAACAGGTGGAATACGCAGTAAAAGGCATTATGGGGTATGAACTGGGAAGCCTTGGGATCGTTAAAGGAAGCGCTCTTCATCATGAATATGTATGGGGCGTTGACTTAGATGAGGTTTACATACTTCCCCTTGATGGCCCAGGAGTTACAGTACAAGCAGTCAACACCGGTGAGATACAACTTGTCACAGACACAGAACTCGACACTAATTATGCAACACCAGATAACGTTGATATGATTCGATCTGAGCTCTGCGTCCCGATAAAGATTGGAAACCAAGTCGTGGCCGTGATTAATGTTGAAAGCAAACAGCGAGACGCCTTCAGAGAAGAAGACACATCATTATTATCTATCCTCGCAGAACATGTTGGATCAACCCTTAAGAACTTCAAATTACTCGAGAAAGAACGTGATTACACTCAAAGACTTGAAGCTATGCATAGGGCATCGATCCAATTATCCAGAGCAGAGACAGAAGAAAAAGTATACGACATCGTACTCGAGGTTATGGAGGAAGACCTCAATTACACCTGGGCAGGTATCGCCAAAATCGAAAAACAACATATAAGATATGTCCGTTTCACGGGAGAGGCACCAGATAACGCTGCAACAATTCCCCTGACTAGAAAAGGAGTCACAGTAAGAGCTGTGAAAACAGGTGAAACACAGCTAGTAAAAGATATCAGGAATGATCCGGATTATCTAGTTCTCAATGGCATTCATACACCTAATCTCTCAGAACTAGTCGTACCGGTACATATAGACAATATTGTAGAGTATTTGATTAATCTAGAGAGTAGTGAAACTGACGTTTTTACAGATACTGATGTAAGACTGGTGGAGCTACTTGCGAGACAAATATCAGCAGCTATTGAGAATATAAGACTATTAGAGACTAGAAAAAGATACGGGGAACGGTTAACAGCCTTAAACCGTTTTGGGGCCGAAATTGACAGATTGAATAACATAGAAGAGATCGCTGTTTACACCATGGACTCAGTATTGAGTATACTCAAACATTCAACTGGCTCATTTGGTATAGTGAAAAATGACGCTATTCAATTTATTGAATTAATGGGGCCCACAACCACTCCGATAATACCCTTAGACCAGAAAAGTATAACAACCAGAGCGGTAAAAACCTGTTTAACTCAACTTGTATCTGACACAAGACTTGATCCGGATTATCTTAATGGTAGAGTCAATGGGGAGGAGACTCTCTCAGAACTTGACGTACCCATAGTTATCGATGATAAATGTGTAGCAGTAATTAATCTTGAAAGCAATCAGCCTAATACCTTCACCTCTGAGGACGCTAACCTCGTTGAGATAATGGCTGAGCACATAGCCTCTAACATCAAGCGAATCAATCAGAGTAAGAAAATACTGGAAACCGAACGAAGAGTCATTCGGGAGCAGGAACGGGCAGAGCAAGCCATAGAGCTAGAGGAGATGAAAACAAGCTTCATACGGACAGCAACCCATGAACTTAGAACCCCTCTTACCTCTATCAAAGGTTATACAGAGCTAGCTCAGGGAAAAATTGACAAAGAAAGCATGCCTGACATCAATAGATACTTTGACGTAATTCTCCGAAACACCGAGAGACTTGAAGCTCTCACAACAGACCTGCTGGACCTGCAGCGCATAGAATCAGGTCGCCTAACACTAGAGAAAGAAAAAATATCATTACACGAACTCGTGGATAATGTAGCTCTCGAGATGAGCCCAATACTGGAGTCTCGAGACCAGAGACTCACAGTTAAAGGCGAAGACTGCAACATCAACGCGGATCGAATCAGATTAATGCAGGTACTTGTCAACCTGGTAATGAACGCCTCCAAGTACAGCCCAAAAGGTTCTGAAATCAAGATAAAAATGGAACAAGAAGACAACAAAGTTAAGGTACACGTCATAGATAACGGAGTAGGCATCAAAGAAGAAGACATACATAAACTCTTCAAACCCTTCCCAGGCATACACGTCAAAGACGTAAAAGATAGTACGGGTCTCGGTCTAAGCATCTGCAGGGGGTTAGTAGAACTCCACGGAGGAGAGATATGGGCTGAATCACAAGGGCCCAAGAAGGGGTCAAAGTTTACTTTCACAATACCCATACATAAAAAGAGATAATACTCAGAAAACGCTACAAGACTAATAAAAATCTAGGGTTAACTACCCGCCAAACAATAACTCAAAGGGGGCAATATGAAATTTATTATATATATCTTTGATTCATGTTACCATTCCTTAACCCCTAAATTAAATACAAGACAAAACTCCTCTCAAGTTGTTTAGCCGGGTCAGCATCCAAAACATAGAAACAATAAACGTCCTTCACATAGACGATGACCCCACCCATTTTGACTTTACCAAGATATTCCTAAACAAGATAGACCCCAACCTAAAAATAACCTACACTAACAACCCAGAGAAAGCCATACAACAACTAGACACCCACCAATACCACTGTATCGTCACCGACTACAGTATGCCTGGAATGACAGGCATAGAACTAGCCACAAAAATAAGACAACACCATCAAATCCCCATAATACTGTACACAGGCCACGGAAGCGAAAAAGTAGCAGAAAAAGCATTCCAAGCAGGAGTAGATGACTACATCCGGAAAGAACTGGATCCCAGCCACTATAAAATACTGGCAAAGAGGATAAGAAACGTTGTAGACAAGAAACAACTAGAAGTACTATACCAGGACCTAATGGATCAGACCCACTTCGGCATAACCATTTTACAAAAAAACCAAATAGTATTCGCCAACAACTCCGCCGCAGAACTATTGGATAAAAACCATATCGATGAATTAATGGACCAAACGCCGTTCCCAGACAAAACCTACACAGAGCTAGGAGACCATGAATACGTATACAAGACCGAAAAAGGTGAGACAAAGGTCCTAGGAATCTCAAACAGAGAGATAAACTATAACGGAAACCCCGCCATCTTCGGTGTATTCTGGGACGCTACAGAAAAACACCACCTCAAGATAAGGAACAAGACCAGTCAGGAAAGATTCAAAGCCCTAGTCGAGTTATCCCCAGACGGCGTAGCTACTTTTAACACACATGGATATATGACCTTTCACAATCAAGCTTTCAGCAACCTCACCGGATTCACAAAGGAAGAACTAATCGGAAAACACATAACCAGCCTCAAGACCCTCCGAAAAAGAGACCTGATAAAATACCTGCGAAGCTTCGTATCCATACTACGAGGAGAAGCCAGCCCACCCATGGAATTCACCTACAATAGAAAAGACAGCTCACAGGGCGTCGGCGAGTCACACATCGCCCTTATAGAGCTAAACGGGATAAAAGAGATCCTCCTAATCGCACGAGACATCACAGAATCCAAGAAAAACGAAGTAAACTACACCACGTTATTCAAAAAATCCTCAACCGGATTAATAGAACTGGATGACGAGAAAAAAATAGTAAACATCAACAAGACTGTAACCAGACAAACGGGATACAACGAAGAAACATACACTGGACATAAACTACACACCCATCCAATATTCAAGCACGAGGCAAAAAACATCATAGAAAAAGCATTCAGGACCGTAGAACAAAACAAGACAACAATCACCTTGGATCTCCCCATCACTACCAAAACAAATAAAGAGACATGGATGAGAGCCCACATAACCCCTACCCTCTTCGATAACAACATACTAGGATACCAGATCACCATAAATGACATCTCAAAGAGAAAACAAGGCGAACAGAAACACAGGAAAAACATTGAACACCTCGAGAAACTCGTGGAACAAAAGACCAGAGAGATAATCAACAACGAGAGACTAGTAGCCGCAGGAAAAACAGCCTCAATGATAGGCCACGACCTCAGAACCCCACTACAGAACATTAAAAACCTATCCTACATGCTCCGGGAAAAATACAACGACCCACTAC
>CAZLHA010000059.1:0-13401 GCA_964559155.1 uncultured Candidatus Bathyarchaeia archaeon
TATGGTTAACCTAGTTTAAAGACCATTAGGAAAGGTACTCAAAGGAGATCTAATACCCATTTTATTTCTAATTTTACACTCTAAGATAACTTGTCGAGTACACGATTCACTGGTTCTTGCACTAAGAAGAGCCCAAAAAAAAGAATAAACACATTAAAAGTGAAACCCTGAAGTCAGCTCAAGTCTATAACGGAAAAAGAGTCCATTGCCTCACTAAGAATAACAAAAAAATATTCCATAAAGTAGCTTACTATATCAGAAAAAATTCAAACACATAGAAGGTGAAGATTTTAACCAGGGATTCTCCCAGATAATCGCTTTAAACTGAAGATAGCTACAAGAACTCTTATTGGTATTAACCGCTAATAACGGAATTTTTTTCCACAACTAAATTAGATTAGGATGCGAAAATATGATAAAAGAGTCAATACGAGTTTCATAAAAGGAACTGGGTTACATCTCCTTTAGTATGTTCTGATCGTATTCCTTCTCAAAACGCTCCTTATGGATGAGTGATTCCCTTGCGAAGCATTCCCAGATATACCCCATTTCCGTATCCTTGTATTCCTCACTCAGCGTCATGTAATAGTCATGGATTCTCTGTTCCTGTTTAGCGGCGAATATTAGTATATCCTGTATCCTTGAAGAGTCTGAGATATCCTGATCCTTCAGGTTGTCCGATATCTTATAATCCATAAAATCAAGGGGCATGCTGCAGTAGGCACCAAGCTCCTCAGTTCTATTGAGATAATCTTTGTAGAACTTTATGTGATCCTGTTTCTGCTCAACCAAGTACTCAAGTAGCTTCTTGGAGCCAGGGAAAGCAGCCTTAGCCATCTTTTCCCTGTAGAAAGCAGATACTTCTTCCTCGATCTCTATGGCCTTCTCTATCGCATCCTTTAGTGTTAACTCCATAATATTCAATCAATACTTACTCTGTATAAACTATTCCCACATTACTAAACAGAGTCAATATCTAAACACGTTTACAATCGATAACCACAAACGGATAACTGAAGAGGACGATAACTAATTTCTACTAGTTACGGGTCATAGGTTCCCCAACCCAAAAATAGAGTTATTTAATGATTTCCGCTAATTTTTCCGCATCTATACTTCCCCCGGTTAAGACACAAACTGTTTTTCCCCTTTGCTCAACCGGTGCACTCCAAGCAGCTGCTAGACTTATTGCCCCAGCACCCTCAGTGACAAGCTTATTCTCCAATGCAAGGTATCGAATAGCCTCACGTATCTGCTCCTCCTGGACCAGTACAACATCATCTATAGTCTCCTTTATCAGCCCCAGCAACTTATCAGAGTTAGGGAACGGCCCAAGATTAACGGCGTTCCCATCGGAGATAGTAGAATTAGTTGGAGTATCCATTACTCTCCCCTCTTTGAAGCTTCTATAATAGTGTGGACAGTTCTCCGAGTTAACACCAACTACTTTAACTGAGGGGTTTACCGATTTAGCTGCTAATGCGATTCCTGCACCGAGGAAACCGGCGCCGAGAGCCACATAAATCGTCTCAACATCCGGTTCATCCTCCATGATCTCTAACCCAATTGTACCATGCCCATCTACTAGGCCAAACTCTTCAAGGGGATGTAAAAAGCACCTATCCTCTTCGGGGTTCATAGTATATTCCGCCCATTCATCCCGTGTCTTCTTGACTACTTCTCCACCATACTTGCGTATCGAGTCTATCTTGCTTTGAGGCGTCGTATCGAAGACTATAGACCGAGAGGGAATATTGAATTGCTTAGCTGTATAGGCGACCGCCTGGGCCATGTTACCTGAACTCGCAGTGGATAACCCTTTCACTCTCTGCTCCGGGCTTAGTTTTTTTACCCAGTTATAGACGCCTCTGATCTTATAGCTTCCTATTGGTTGAAGCATCTCAGGTTTCAAGAGTATCCGGGGATCCTTATCATAGTGTCTCAGAGGCATTAACTTTGTCCTTATGGCTATTCCCTGTATATTTTTTGATGCTTTATAGAAGTCATTCAGGGTGGGTCTGTATGAACTGGGCGTTGGGATCATCATTTGCCTACTTAAGGCAACCAGATGAATAAAAACTCGTTTCTGGCAGAGAGATTTTAGCTTCAAACAAGCTATAGGGCAATACAGGTTAAGGTGTTTTAATCATTAAATAAAACAAAGAACAGAGAATCATACACGTTTTTGAACTTGCAGCAGAATTAAAACGATTTTTCACTACTATTTAAAGCTGGTATCCACTCGGAATACTCAGTCTGGATACAAATTTGTTAAAGTCTTACCCCCACACCAAAAAATAGGTGCAATAAAAATGCCAAAATGTGGAATATGTGGAAAAGAGGTTAAAGAACAACCAAAGATTACTGCAGATTGTAAATGCTCCGTTTGTAAAGCAAAACTCAAACCAGTATAAACCATCAAACACGATATTTACAAACTTTTTTTGTAAACTCTATTCAGCAATAAAGATCATTCTGAAAAAAATCTAAAGCATAAATTAAACTCCAGTACTTGATGCTGAAGTTATTTCGTCTCAGGACGTTTACAGCACGGCATCAAATATCTAAAATTCTGTATACTAAGATCTAAATGCATGGAGATTTAACCGACAAGTATAGATCAATTATAGCATGTATACGGAATACAAACCCAAATGGACCTACATCTTCATAATATTATCCATATCAGTCTATCTTCTCATTCGGACAACACATACCTGGATATATCTAGCCTTCACACCAGCCCTCATAACACAGTATCCGTGGATCATCATCACATCAATATTCCTTCACCTTGACCTAAACCACCTGTTATTCAACATGTTCGCCCTCTTCTTCTTCGGAACCGTCCTAGAGACCAGAATCAGCCAAAACCTATTCGCAGCACTATTCATAACATCCGGAGCCATAGGAAACCTAGGGCACTATTATACCGCAGGCACCCAGCTAATACCTGTCCTAGGGGCATCAGGAGCCATCTACGGCGTCATAGGAGCACTAGCGGTCTTAGAACCCTTCAGGCTGGTGTATTTTACCGGCATGGTGCCGTTACCCATGATCCTCGCCGCAGCGCTGTGGGCGTTATCTGACCTCGCTGGACTCTTCACCCCATCCCAGATAGCACACAACGTTCACCTAGTAGGTATGTTTATCGGAGTATTAACCGGAGTCTACCTCAGACACGCGGAAAAGATAGAGTTCGACCATTAAGCATAATACCAGAACCATTTAGGGATCCCTCATAAGTAGAACCAGCTTTTCTTATGAAAATGAGTTAATCTTTACTCCATAAATGAAACAGAAGAAGCTTATCGACATCATTTAATAAACACGGCATACTCTTGTCACAAAAATGCAATCAAACCAAGATAGGGAAGAAGCCACCAAATACAAAACATTGATAGAAACATCCCCCTTCGCTATCATAACATTCTCTATCCACGGATACCTGACCTCATGCAACCCCGTCACAACAACATTAACAGGATACAAAAAAGAGGAAATACTGGGAAAACATTTCATTAAACTAAAATTCCTTAACAAGGATTCAATAAAGCACTGCATTCAGGTTATAAAAAACCTAGTTCAAGGCACTCATGTAAACCCCACCGAATTCAAATATACAACGAAAAAAGGGGAAAAACGGTATGCAAAAACCTGGCTAAAATACATAGACACTCCTAATAACCAGCGAGAAGTGCTGGTAATATTTGATGACATAACTGATAGACTCGTTCTAGAGAAAAAACTAAGAGAAAGCCGGGAACAGTTAGATGCTTTTATGCAGTCAGCAACCGATGGCTTCAGTATATTTGATTCAAAACTGAACCTGATCAAGGTAAATAAAACAGCCAGAGATCGGTTTGGGGTAAGCGAGAATGAAATAATTGGAAAAAACATAACCGAGTTACAGCCAAAAATAGTAAAATCTGGGTTATTTGATAAATATAAACAGGTTATAGAAACCGGGGAACCATATTTCGATGAATTTTCACTTGACACACCTAGACATGGGTTAAGACATTTCACCTTGAAGGTTTTCAAAACAGGTGATGGATTAGGGGTAATAACCACGGATATAACAGATCGTTATACATTTCAGAAAAGACTGGAGCTACTTCATGATCATGCCGCTAGGTTAGCTGAAACAGAAGAGAGGGAGGAAGTTATCTCTATCACAGGCGAGTGTTTAACGGATGTACTTGGATATATGTGGTGCAGTCTTGGATTCGTTAAAGACGGGGATCTGGTGTTTGATCATTATTGGGGATACGCGAGCGATAAAACACTACATATGCCATTAGATGGATTAGGTGTCTCAGTTGAAGCCATAAACACCGGGAAATCAATACTACTTGAAAAGGCACAGGAATCCGAATTATATGTAGCTCCTCTCAGGGACACCCCGGCTGGCTCTGAACTTGATGTACCCATAATAATTGAAGGCGAAGCAATAGGTGTGATTAATATTGAAAGCGAGCACACCCATGCTTTCGATATTAACGACCAACACTTAGTGGAGACATTGGCGATGCATGTAGGAGCATCATTACATCGAATAAAATCAAGAAGAGAGAAACAGAACCTACAGCAACAACTATTCCAGGAAAGAGTCCGAGCTGAACAAGCTATGAACATGGAGCGTATGAAAACACGTTTTGTTAGCACTGCAACACATGAGCTTAGGACACCACTGACAAGTATGAAAGGCTATCTTGAGTTAGCGCTAGAGGAAGCAGAATCTCAATCATTGAAGAGTTATCTGAATATCGCTTATCGTAACACTGAACGCCTAGAAGCTTTAACATCAGATCTACTTGATCAACAAAGACTGGAAGAAAAAAGATTAGAACTGAATAGAGCACCAGTTGAAGTAAGCAAACTCGTCTCTTGCGTAGTTGAAGAAATGTCAACTATGATAACTGAGAGAGAACAACATCTTACTGTATCAGAGCCAAGAGAGTCCATCGTTTTGAACTGTGATGAGATGAGGTTTTGTCAGGTCTTAATTAATCTATTAGATAATGCTTCAAAGTATAGCCCGGAGAACACTGAGATCAATTTATCCGTAAAGTTAGTTGAGAATGCTGTACAGTTCAGTGTATCAGATGAGGGGTGTGGTTTAACATCTGAAGAAATAGATAAACTGTTCAAGCCCTTCCCGAACATTGAACGACCAGTAGTGTCTCAGCAGTCCGTAGGACTTGGACTCAGCATCTGCAAAGGGATTGTTGAACTCCATGGAGGAGAAATCTGGGCAGAGTCACCGGGAAAAGGAAAGGGATCAACATTCACATTCAAGATCCCAGTGAAAGAGTAAACTTAATTCTAAGCAATGGACTCAAACAAAAGGTTAGATTAACAGGTCTAGGATAGTATACAATCAATAATAACGGAGGCGTTGTAATGAGTCTAAGGGAATATCTAAATGAAAAAGACGCAGAAGGATCATTAATCAGAATAAAAGAAGAGTTATCCACAGAATATGAGATACCAGCAATCATAAAGAAATATGATAGAGATGCACCCATACTCTTCGAAAATGTAGAAGACTCTAAACACAGCGTCGTAGCAAACGTTTGTAACTCAAGAAACACTCTCTGCAAGAGCCTAAACATAGCGCAGGATAAACTCTATGAACACCTATACAAAGCGATAGAGAATCCTAAACCCTGTAAAATTATTGATGATCCTATTTCAAGAAATAAACTATCGCTAGACAAGTTACCAGTACTCACTCATTACAAGGGCGAACAGGGACCATACATTACAGCGGGATTAGTGTACGCTAAGAACCCCACTGGAGAAGGAGGCAATGTCTCATACCACAGGATAGACGTATTAAGCCCAGACAGGGCCTCAATAAGCATCCAACCAGGTCACTTAAAAGAATACATCAAAGAAGCAAAAGAATCGGACATAAGTCATTTTGACATCAGTATAAGCATCGGAAACCACCCTGTAACCATGATAGCGGCTGCGCTCAGACCCCCAAAAAACGTATCAGAGTTTAGTGTAGCTAACACATTACTTGATAATAAATTGGATTTAATCAAATGTCCAAACGTAGATGCCCTTGCTCCAGCACATAGCGAGTGCATATTAGAGGCAAAATTACTGCTCCAACAGACAGCGGTCGAAGGCCCATATATTTGTGTAACAGGCACCATGAAGGAAAGCAAAGAAATGCCCGTAATCCAAGTGGTAGACGTAATAACTCGTGAAGATTATATTTATCAGGGACTGCTTGGAGGAGGAATTGAGCACAGATTACTTGAGAGTATTCCCAACGAGGTAAAACTCTGGAGAAGAATCACAAACATAGGCTACATGGTTAGAGGTATAAACATGACACCAAATGGATCCAGCTGGCTTCACGGCGTAATGTCCTATAACAAGAAAACAGAAAAGGACAGCGAGAAGATACTGGAAGTGGCAATAGAAGAAGTACCAGCACTCAAACATCTGGTGCTGGTAGACACTGATATTGACCCCAATAATCTGAACGAAGTTGAGTGGGCGTTAGCAACGAGGTTTCAGGGCGACCGAGATCTCATAAAGAAACCAGACACATACGCCTCCAGATTAGACCCCTCATCTGACCTTGAGAATAAAAGAGGGTGTAAACTCTGCTTCGATGCGACAATACCCATTGATGAGGAACGAGAAAAATATATGAGGGGAATAATACCTGTCTCGGAAAAAGTAAAGAAAATTTAACCTTCGAATGTTCCCTTTACCAGTATAGCCCCATCCTCAAGCATTACTCTGCCACGGGACATAACATAGTCTAAAGACAGGTCACTGCCAAGTATCAATAGATCAGCATCCATGCCAACGCTTATCCTGCCCTTATTCTCCAACCCCAATATATCCGCTGGGTTAGATGTGAAAAAGCTCAAAGCAGCATCTATGGGTAGAAGACCCGACTCTATTATGCCCATTAGGGATTTAATTATAACTGATACACTGCTAACACCAAGACCAGTAAGCTCCCCTTTCTCGTCAAACTCACAGTGAGACCCATTACCATCACTGCTGAACGTAATCCTGTCTAGATCAACATCATTCTCGATTAACTTGGAGACCACCTTAACTGTGTCCATTACACTGGGCTCTGGATTCAAGTCAATAGATCCACCGTTTTTCACAAAATCAATACCTTGTTCTAGTAGAGCCGGATTCCTTGATACATGTGTGGGGTGAAACTGGGTAATAGGGATGTTACCCTGATCAATTACATCATAAATTAGATCCACCCCTTGATCTCCATCACCCATGTGAACATGCACAACGCCCTTCTTACCCCCAAGCATACCGCCGAAACGTGCCTCAGAGCATAATCGAACAAACTCAGCTTGAGTCATATGAGAGTCTCTGTGATCAGAAACCGCAGTCTTTACGCCCACGACTTCTTTGAAGAAGGCTACATCCTTCTTCACGCTACCGGTAATAGTGGAAGCCGGGTAGTGGAAAGAACCTGTGAACATATAAGCACTCACACCCTCAAGGTATAATCCCCGTGTTTTCGCCAGTAACGCTTCTACAGATCTACTTACGTTATCCGTACCCAGTACGCCCACCACAGTAGTTATCCCAGATGATGTAATGTTCGACAAAGATATCTCAGGAGTACGAGTAGCTGGACCACCTTCTCCACCGCCACCAATCACATGAACATGAGGATCAATAAGTCCCGGAAATACGAGTTTTCCTGATGCATCAATCACAGAGACGCCCAACTTGTCTGGAAGCTCCAAGTTTTTATCAATTGCTACAATACGTTCACCCACAATCATAATATCTTTTACACCGATATGACGAGGAGAGTAAACATCTCCACCACACACAAGAGTAAACCAGTTTTTATCAGAAACCATGAATTAACAATACGCCTAGGTAAATAAAACTACCAACCCCAATCAATGGATCATATCAATAACACTAACCAGTAGAGTATTCCAATTACAATTATAACGAGTGGAAGATAGTCATCTCAATAGATATATCTGAAATGAAAGCTCTAAAGTAAATCGTAATTCTCAGTAAAAATAGTAAAAATAAAATTAGGCTTATTCTCCGTATTGCTCCCGTATAAAAGCCCCTAGACCCAGCTCCTCCAGTTTACTCAGAGGTGCGTGAAGACTAACCAGCGCCATACCGGGTAACCTGCCTATCTCAACGGCTCCACTGAAAGTAACCCTGTTCTTCACCTCAGGGACACTCATATCCAGTTGGTCAGCTGCCCTCTTGAAGCCATTATCAGCAGCTTCATTAATAGTGGATCCTGATCCCACAAACTGGATCGGTGCGGTTCTCTCAGGCACGGTACCCATCTTCTCGGCTAAGTCTTGGATCTTCTCCCACTCATCAGCTCTCCAAGGCTTGGCTAAGGGGGGAAGATACTCGACAGGAGGCAACAGTATGGGTCCTTGATTTCCCAGATCTTTAATCAGATTAACTTTTACCTTTGTCTCAGCGGTTATATCCGTTGTATGTCCGGCTACCTCTCCATCACCCTGCATAGCATGAGCATCACCAGCATAAACACCCCCACCTTTTACCTTCACAGGTGCTATCACGATAGTACCTTCACCAGTTACATTAATGTCGAGATGCCCGTCGGTTAACATATATTCATACTCTTCCTCAGTTAGTGCATAGTCATGAGAAGCATCTACAAGATAGGTTCCAAAATCCCCCGCGTTATGGCTATCAGGTATAGCTACTGCAGGTATCGTCCCTATCTGGCCCAGGAAGGGGCTTAGCCTTGCCCCTGCTCCAACTATGTCTGCCTGACCGAAGATAAGAATGGGTACTTGCTGACTGTTCTCAGGTATGCTATGCCATTCCCACGCGTCACCGGCTATCTCCTCGGCCTTCTCCTTGTTCACCGAGACACCTACACCATTCCCTGGGTCTAGCACCATAGTGTACCCGTTCACCATTTTGAATGGAGAAACAGGAACTCCGCATTCCTTACATCTTATAGCGTCTTGTCCGATCCCCTCCACCTCGTAATCAGGGTACTCTGTCCCGCACTGGGGACATTTTTTCATCACGAAAGGGTCTCCCTCAAAAGCCCCCTCACGTGGTTCATCGACGCCGCTGCTACAAGCTTTTGATAGTATCTTGATCTCTTCTATTCGTATGGCTACAGCGTCCCCAACCTTTGCCCCCTCAACCGCTACAGGGGTGTTCACTTCGTGTCCACCCTTGATTTTGGGTGATATCATGGGGCCCCAGCACCCCGGAGCCGTTGTGAAGGTTATTCTTCCACCATTCTTTACTGGTCCCAGCATCTTGTTACTTGGTCCAATTATACCATTGGTCTGTTGATTATTATCCACATGTTCAGACATCGTTATCAATTAATTAAGAAAAGAGACCCTGTTTATACCTTAGCAGTTAACTAGACGATTAAGAAAAAATAGCTAATAATGAATGAGGAGCTAATTTGAGTCAATGTAAAGATCTCCATCCCCGGGGCAAATAACAAAGCCATTGTTATTTGAGTACTCAGGTACTATTGAGGGTTTCATTTAGTAACATGTTTGTGTTGGGGTTTAACCAGATTTTAGTTATGTCACCAGAAACAACAATGAAACGTAACTAGGTACAGATAGTAAAAACAACTATCGACACTCTCAAATGGACCACCATCCATCATTTATTTAGTGGTCTCTGATGCTAACATTCGCCATCATTGGTAAAACCAACGTGGGTAAGACAACCCTCTTCAACGCAGCTACACTCCTCAACGCCGAGATATCCAACTACCCCTTCACCACAGAGAAACCCAACATCGGAACAGCATATGTATGCGACCTATGCGTATGCCGTGAACTCGACTTAGAGGACACCCCCCAGAACTCTGCCTGCATAGAGGGATGGCGCTACATACCGGTAAGGATAATAGATGTACCCGGGCTCCTCAAAGACGCGTGGAAGGGGAGAGGACTAGGAAACAGGTTCTTATCAGCCATTGGACAGGCAGACGCCTTGATACATGTGGTAGACGCCTCAGGGTCCATAGACGAGGAGGGAAAAATCACTCAACCGGGAAGCGGAAACCCGGTGCAGGATGTCATGGATATAGAGATGGAGATCGAGTTATGGATCAGCCATATAATTGACCGAAACGAGAATCAGATCACAAAAGACGTGGATAATGAGGGCATCGTCGAGGCGCTGAATAAATCATTAACAGGAATCAAGACTCACCCCAGCCACGTAGCAGAGGCGCTGAATCAAGCGGAGTTAATGGATAAACCATACAAGGAGTGGACCCCAGAAGACACCCTCGAATTCTCCCACAGACTGCTTCCCATAATAAAACCAACACTAATCGTAGCCAACAAGATGGATCTACCCAGCGCCGAGGAAAACCTAGAGAAACTCAATGAATACTACACACATTCACTGGTAGCTGCTTGTAGCGCCGAGGCAGAGCTAGCGCTAAGACTAGCAGACAAGAGTGGGTTAATCAAGTATATGCCGGGACAGGAGAGCTTCAAAGTAGTAGATGAAGAAGCCCTTACACTGGACCAGAAAAAAGCCATAGAATACATCGAGGAAAAAGTCATGTACAGATATATGCGTACAGGCATTCAGCAGGTTCTAAACACCCTTGCCTTTAAACTGCTCAAAATGAACATGATCTACCCTGTAAGCGATGATACAAGGTTCAGCGACGGCGATGGGAACGTTTTACCAGATGTGCACCTCATGAAAGATGGGGCAACCCCAATAGATCTAGCGGAGATCATACACACAAGACTGGTCAAGGACTATATACTCGCTATTGACGCCAGAACCGGGTTAAGACTACCGAAAGACTACAAGCTTAGACACAGAGACATAATCAAGATAATGACCCAGAAAAGAAGTGCATCAAAGAAAACATAACCATAAACTACCAAGACTTATTTACACGACACAGAGAAAAAATGTCATGAATAACTGGTTCAAGACTTTGTTTAAGACAGATAAACCCATTATCGCCATGGCGCATCTACCAGCTTTACCTGGCACACCACGATACAATAAAGAAAAAGGAGTACAGCACCTAGTTGACTGGGTTAAGAGGGATATGAAGTGCCTAATCGAGGGCGGTGTTAACGCGGTAATGTACTGTAACGAAGATGATCGCCCCTACGTGTTCGAAGCAGGATTAGAACAGGTGGCAGCCATGACAAGAGTAATCGCTGAGACAAAGCCAAGCAACATACCATTTGGAGTAGACTTTCTCTGGGATCCAATAGCTGCAATGTCAGTAGCCCATGCAGCGGGTGCAAGTTTCATCCGAGAGGTAATAACAGGAGTATATGAATCAGATATGGGGTTATGGAACCCAGACGCCGGAGAATTCACACGCTTCAAATCACGAATAGGTGCAGATAACATCAAGGTATTCAATAACGTTGTACCGGAGTTCGCTTCTCCTCTTGGAACCAGAAGCGCAGCGGATCGCGCTGAAAGCTCCATAGTCTCCTCGTTTGCAGACGTCATACTAGTGTCTGGCTCTATGGCTGGATCGGAGGCGGATCTATCAACCATAGAGGAGATTAAGAAACGTGTTAATGTTCCAGTATTGGTCAACACAGGAGTTAAACCCGTGAATGTCAAGGACTATTTATCCCTGGCTGACGGGGCCATCGTAGGTTCCTGCCTGAAAAAGGAGGGTTATACGTGGAACCCTGTATCACTGGATAACGTAATGAAACTTATGAAGGAAGTAGAGAAAATTCGCTAAGATTCTTCGATGAGTCTATTCACTTCAACGGCTTCACGAATACCTTTCACCCTTTTCCTGATAGTTACCGTTGAGACACCAGATAACTCGGATAACTCCTCCTGAGTACATTTCTCATCAATCTCTTTACACGCCACATACAAAGCTGAAGCCGCTAAACCCTTAGGATTCTTGCCTGTATGATGCCCTTTCTTCATAACCTCCATCAAGGTATCACCCGCTATTCTCTCAGCCCTGAGGGATATTCCGGCTTCCTGGGCTATCCTAGTCAGATGTTTTAAGGGATTATCTAGCTCCACAGAGATGTTCAGCTCGGATAAAAGTATCCTGTACATGCGAGCGATATCTTTCACATTATCTGGACTCACCTCACTAACCTCACGAAGAGTCCTTGGTATTCCTTGAACACGGCAAGCAGCATAAACACTGGCAGCTGCGAACCCATTTATAGTTCCTCTGATTACAAGTCCATCTTTCTGTGCTCGTCGATATATGCTCTCAGCACTCTTCTCAACAAAATCAGACAAATGCAGACTCTGGATAAGGCGCCTTATCTCCTTACCAGCCAATCTTAAAACATATGGATCCTGAGCATCCACGCGTAGTCTATGATCAAGAACCATTAAACGATCCATCTTACGTTTTGCTCGTGGAGATATTGTCCGTGAGGTTATGGTCTGAGACTCCTCCTCTATGAAGTCACGCCCGATGAGACTAACCTCAGAGACCACCAAGCCACACTCTGCGCAAATGATCTCGCCTGTTTCCTCATCCTCAATGAGATCTTCGCTCCCACAGTGATCACAGATTTCGTTCTCAACACTCATACAAATCTAACTCACAGATAATGCTATGTAAACCTAAGTCTTAAAGAGAAAATATTTGAAAAAAGATATTTGTTTTAAGCCACTAAGTCTGATGTCTGGACATCCAGCTCATCTAATGCCTGATTAAGACCCTTCATCCTGTTACGAAGAGTGACCTCAGTGGTCCCAGCAGCCTTAGAGACAACACGCTGAACTCTTTTCTCGTCAGCTTCCTTACAAGCCATGTAAAGTGCGGCTGCAGCGATACCACGCGGATTCTTACCCGCTAACTCGTTCCGCTCATCAGCCTTCCTAAGTATGTTCACGGCTAGCTTCTCTGTCTGGGGGCTTATCTCAAGTTTTGAAGCGATGCTTGGAATGAACTTGTATGGTCCATCAACCGGTGGCTTCAAGCTTAGCTCCTTATGAAGAAGCCTATAAGTCATGGCTACCTCGCTGTGAAGACGCTTACTGATCTTTGATACAGTCTTGAGTGGTCTCGGTACTTTGAGTAGTCTGCATGATGCGTAGATACATGCCGCTATGAAAGCGTCTATGCTTCTTCCTCTAATTAGATCCTTATCTAGGGCCTTCCTGTAGAGCAATGCAGCGTTTTTCTTGACGTTCCTAGGCAGGTTTAGCTCTGAAGCCATCCTGTCTAGTTCAGCCATGGCGATACTCAGGTTTCTTGACTTGGACTCCTGGACCTTACTCCTGTTATCCTGTCTTCTGAGCCTCATCATCTTGTACTGTGTATCCTTATCTAGTAGTCTTCCAGATGAGTCCCGGTTTCCTTTGATTACCGTGCTTAGTCCTTTGTCATAGATGTTAATGTTGAAT
>CAZLHA010000060.1:0-13158 GCA_964559155.1 uncultured Candidatus Bathyarchaeia archaeon
TGTGCGCTATCAGCTTTGAGAAAGTATTCACTATTACACCTATCTGGAGGGCTGAGAAGTTCAACACCCCGACGCACCTTAACGAGGTTCGGCAAATGGATATCGAGCAGGCGTTCAGCGACGATGAAACGGTGATGGGTGTACTGGAGAAGGTCTTAGCCCATATGCTCAAGGAGACAAAGGAGAAAGCGGGGGAAGAACTGGAGATACTGGGTAGAGAACTAACCGTCCCAGAGCTACCTCTACGACGGGTAACCTACACTGAGGCCATAAAGATGCTCCAGGATGAGGGTGAAGAGATACTATGGGGGGACGACTTCACAAAGACCCAGGAGAAGCTGCTAACGGAGCTAGTTGGGGATGAGGCGTTCTTCATGAAGGACTGGCCGGGGGCCCAGAAAGCCTTCTACGCCATGCCCTACGACAAGGAGGATGAATCGGATGCAGCTTACCTTGAAAAGACTTATGGTAACGTGGAGATAGGTGACCGGATAGTCAGGGCATTTGACTGCCTCTACTCGGGTATAGAGATAAGCAGCGGAACCATGAGGATCCATCTACCGGAGTTGCTGGCTGAGCGAATTAAGTATAAGGGGTTAAACCCAGATAACTTTGAGTATTATATAGGTGCCTTCAGGTATGGTGCACCACCCCACGCGGGTTGGAGCATAGGCATGGAGCGCATCACCATGACAGTCACTGATCAGGATAACATCCGGGAATGCTGTATGTTCCCCCGTGACAGGGATAGGCTGGTGCCATAGATTGGGGAGAAGCCAATTTAACTACAAGATGGCTATAGTCATACGCACCGATCTGAATATGAGTGTGGGTAAGATGATCGCCCAGGCGTGCCACGCGGCGGTGGGATGCAGCGAGGAGGCTAAGAGAACCCAGACAAAGCACTGGCGTAGATGGAGAGACGAGGGCGGGAAAAAAGTTGTACTTGAGGCAGATAGTATGGAAGAATTGGAGGAGTTGGCTGTGGAAGCAGAGCAGTTGAACCTCCCATATGTATTAATCAGGGACGCTGGACACACCGAGGTAGCGCCGGGAACCACTACCTGTATTGGCATTGGTCCCCACCAAGAACAATTCATGGATAAAGTAACTGGAAACCTCCCCCTTCTATAACCAGGTTATATCTGATCAGATTTCGCCATATTATACTAGGGAGGGCTAATTTATATCTAATAAAAAAGGGTTAACCCAAGGTATCAAGGATTATTAAAGCAAGCATTTTTGCGTTCATCAAGAAAGTATCCACATAGACAGCCTCACGGTATATTAGCGATGAAAGTCTTTAAGTAAAATACAACTTTCTAAAATGTCTTAAAAGATGGATTGATCCTGTCGATAATCTCACCTTTCATCATACAACCAATAAGTTATCTCCTAGAAAAATTAGGTTTGAAAGAAAACGCCACAGAAAATTATCTACAAAAGAAAATTATCACATAAGAAATACAATTTACCTAATCCACGTAACAGAGATATTGGATTTCATTGAGCATAACATAGAGGTATTTAGTTTTTTAAAAATAATCTATTTACGCTTGTAAAAAATAATTTACAACAACAATTTAAACTAAAGCAAAAGTTATCGTTATTTAGATAAATATGACATCACATGTAAATATTACGAGAAATATCATTTTAGTATTAGTTATCATAGCTTCCGCAACTGGGATTTATTATATAACTCAAACAAGTAGCCAATCAGTTACATTAACAAGAATAAAGGAGATTAATCTCGACACATTCACGGTTGCTGAGGATGTATGCGTTTATAATGACGATGTATATGTGGCTGGCTGGGAGTACAATAACGAGTTTCAGCCTGTAAGCCATGCATGTCTTAGTAAATTTACGTCTAATGGTGAAGTTATCTGGGAGACATCATGGGACAGCGTTGGTGATGTGAGGGCTAGAAAAGTCAGCTGTAATGGCGACGGTGTATTTGTTGT
Organism: uncultured Candidatus Bathyarchaeia archaeon; assembly: GCA_964559155.1. GTDB lineage: Archaea > Thermoproteota > Bathyarchaeia > TCS64 > TCS64 > RBG-16-57-9. The sequence continues at coordinate 1,968 of CAZLHA010000060.1, forward strand.
GGGATCAGCAGTAAATGAGTCGGATCAATCTATGAGGTATATAGCCAAGTTTGGTTTCGATGGAGAACATATATGGACTATTAATGGGACCAGTATCGGTGATATTTGTACGACTGAGAATTATGTATATGTTAAAAGAGATGGGGCTCTCGTCAAGCTTGATAATGATGGACAATTTATCTGGAAGAGACCAGTAAAGGGTGGCTCGATTTTCGTCAATGGGGACATCATTTATGTTGCTGGATCGACTGCTGTGAACGCGAGTGGGGGCAGTGACTCAATAGTATCAGCGTTTACTACTGATGGAGAACAGCTTTGGAGCGCTAGACGAGTTTCCACGAGGGGAGACAGAGTCTATGATGTTTGCGCCACGGATGAGGGCGTGTATATTGTCGGCTCAGGCACTAAAGGATGGGACTTTTTCTACATGACGAAGTTTAGCATCACTGGGGAGCAGTTATGGGATAAGAATCTTGATAGAACCGTGAATGGTTCATTCGTTGGTTTGTTTTCTCTGGATGATGTTATTTATGGAGTGGGTGCGTTATATGATTCGCCTCTTTATTTTGATGCTTTAACTAGTATTGTAGACTTTGATGGCTTTATTGTAGCTAGTGATGTTTATGATTGGTGTGGTGATGAGGATTATGCGTATAGTGTTTATTCTGATGGGAAAAGGGTTTTCGTTGTAGGTACAACAGTAGGATGCCCATCTGAGGCAAATCCACCTTTTAGAAAAGGAGTATTACTAATTTACGAAAAAGGAGACTAACTATCATTCATACAAAACTATCAACTTGTAAAATGGCTCTCTGAGTTAAAACAAGTCTCATGAAACAAGCATATTGTCCTTTCACACAAGTAAGAAAAATAGATAGACACCTAAAAATTAAGCTTGTATAATTAAAAAGAAGTTTACACGCGTGTCTTCACAATAAAGAATAAGATTAGAGACACCTATTCATAATCTATTATATGGTTTTTGCAATAACAGTAATCGTCTGCTGGTGGCTCGTTTCCAAGTTCTGATTTAATTATTTTTAATAATATGTGAAACGAGGAGTCAAGAGTTTCAATTTTTTTAGTTTTAGAAGAGTTTATTAGGGTAAGGAAAAGCTGATTGTCAGTATTCCACTTTATCTCCTTAATCATATTGTACTTGATTTCCAAAGCTTTCTGATTCTTGTAATCCATTCCGTTTTGGATAAACATTAATTTGGATTCAGTAGGAATTAAGATTCCTCTTACATTATCCATATAACACCCGATGTAGTTTCGAAAATTTTTTTCATCTAATGTTGTTAGAAAGTCTTGTTGGATATTTGATAGTTCCATCATGTTGATTCGCCCTGATGACTTATAGCTAGAAACAATAGTATATGCTTTAAGTTGATATCGTTAATACTGTTACATACTTATTTCGTTGGTTCAGGTAAACGCGTTAAGGATGACATTTACTAATAGATATTATTGTAGAACTATAAGAAGAGATAAGTAAATTCGGTTATTCAAAGGTTTTTTCATTCTTCGAATAGTCGGATGCTTGAACAGTGTCAAGTGCAGATATGGCCTTATGCATACAGGTTCTGATACATGTGTGACAGTATATGCATTTGAAGGGATTCCACTCTATCTTCTTTTCTTCAGGGTGAACCGTAATCGCCGCAGAAGGACATATCCTCTCACAATCTTGGCACTGGTCGCATTTGTTTATATCAAAGAAGAGTTCTCCTCTTGTATCTAGCCTCATTTTTAGGATTGAATCAGTCATCTAGTCGTCCTCCTTTATCTCGGTTATTCGTTCAGTGCAGCTTATACAGGGATCTATGCTATGTACGATAGCGGGAATGTTTTGTTTTTTATCTCCTGTAAGCATTGTCAAGAGTGGAGGTATGTTTGGCATGGTGGGAGTCCGTATCTTCAATCTTTCAAGATGAATGGTGCCGTTCCCTTTACCGTAATAGAATACCTCCCCCCTCGGCTGCTCTGTCCTGTAGATTACTTCGCCTTCCGGAAAGCCTTCGGATTTGACGGTTATTGGCCCATCGGGTATCTGGTTTAAGGCACGTTTGATAAGTTCGATGCTCTGGTATGTCTCGTCTAGTCTTACGAGGACCCTTGACTGTACATCACATCCATCATATGTAATAGGTTCAAAGTCAAGTTCACCATAGGCCTGATATCCATTTGTCCTTATATCATCAGGGATCCCTGACGCTCGGATTACGGGTCCAACTGCTCCACTGTGAACTGCATCCTTCTCCGGTAGTAGCCCGATATCAACAGTTTTAGCTAGGAACTCTGGGTCTTTCCTCATCGTTACAGCCCAAGTATCCATTCGTACTCTCAGCTTGTCCAGTTCAGCAATATATCTTTGCGCTAGGGGTTCGTCAATGTCTTTTGTAGCTCCACCGATCATGGTAGTACCTAGGTGTATCCTATGCCCGTTTGTTGCTTCATTTAACTGTAAGACGATCTCTCTGTCTTTCCAGATGTCTAGAAATAGACGCGTGTTTTCGACTGCTTCAGCGAACAATCCTAGCCATAGTAAATGGCTTTGAAGTCGGGCCAGTTCACCCCATATTGTTCTGAGATATTGCGCTCTCTCCGGTATCTCAGTGTCAGTCATCTTTTCGATTAACCCGGCGTATGTTTGTCCGTGGATAACGTTGCAAATGCCACAGATCCGCTCACATAGATACAGGTTTCTTCTGTAATCGTTGAGTTCTGCTGCTCTTTCTATTCCTCTATGAATGTAACCTATCGTTGGCTCTACTTTGATTATCTTATCTTCTTGAACATAGAATTGAAGCTTTATGGGTTCAGGAAGCAGTACATCCTGTGGACCAAACGGGAAAGTGGATACATTACTTGTACTACTCATTCCAATCACACCTCCAGCATCTTCCAGCCTCTCTAAGCGCGGTACAAGCCTCAAAGCATTTCTCTACCTCGATAAAGTTCTGGACTCTTATTTCTGGGTCAATTTCAGGTAAGTCTACCTGAGGAATCTCCTGTAACTCGTCTCTGTTTATTGGTCTTGAAACATTCTCCATCAGATCAGGTTCATCGTCTGGCAATCCTTTTCCTCCTAGATATTTGTCTATATCAGAAGCAGCTATACGGGCATCCCTGATAGCTTCGATTACACTGGATGTACCGTTTGCCGCGTCTCCTCCTGCCCAAACTCTTTCACGGTTTGTTTGTCCGTTTTCATCGATTACGATGTGCCCACGTCTGTTAACTGCAAGGTTTATCTCTGCAGGTACTTGTCCGTAGTAGCCGATTGAAGTGATGATTGTATCGGCTTCAATTGTGGCGCCACTGCCTTCTAGTGAGACTGGGCGGCGTCTTCCAGATTCGTCAGGTGGTCCTGGCACCATTGACTGGAAATAAATCTTCAATGGCTCGCCTGGATAAATCTTGATCTGGCTGCTCAGGAAGTCGAAGTTTACGCCTTCCTCCATTGCGCCTTTTATCTCGTGGATGCTTGCAGGCATCTCGTTTTCTGTTCTCCTGTAGTAGAGGGTTACTTCCTCGCACCCTAACCGTATGGCGGTTCTCGCTGTGTCTATTGCGCTGTTGCCTCCGCCGATTACTACAACGTGTTTTCCTAGGTCTGGCGTCTCGTTTCTCACGTTTACTGCGGTAAGGAATTCAATAAAGTTCATTACGCCCTCGCTTTCCTCACCTTCACATCTAAGTTGGTTAGACTTGTCTGCGCCGAGGCCTAAATATACAGCATCGTATTCAGCTAATATCTTGTCTAGACTGTTTATGTTTGTGTTAAGTTTTACCTCTGCACCGACTTCTTCAAGCCTTGCTATAAGCTCAGCATTCATCAGGTCATTGGGCAATCGGTATTTGGGGATTCCCCAGGCCATGGCGCCTCCAAGGTAACTGTTTCTTTCAAAAAGGGTTACTCCATGTCCTAGCAGCCCTAGATAGTATGCGGCTGTAACGCCAGATGGTCCACCTCCAATGACGGCTACTTTCTTACCTGAATTTGGGTTGGACTTGATATCACGTTTAAATCCTCCATTCGCTTCAGCGAACTTGTCAGAGGCATATCTCTTTAGTGCGCGAATCTGAATATTTTTTGTTTCTAATTGTTGTCTACAACCTTCCTCGCATGGTGCGAAACATACTCGACCCAATATCGCGGGTATTGGCGCATTTTCAACTATGGTGTTATATGCTGCGTGGGGGTTACCGCTATCAATTTCTCTTATATATTTGGGTATATTAACGCTTCCTGGACACTCTTCTCTGCATGGTCCAGGCTTTCTAAATATTGGTGGTTGTGGACCTTCAGCAGGTTTAAGCAGGGTTATTGGGCTTTCTGGTTCTTTTAACATCTCGCCCTCAAAATCAACTACTAGTTCCTCAAACGTTAGGTCAAATAGGTCTTTTAACTCGTTTTCGGCTATGAATGCAGATAAATACTGACTGGTGATGCTTTGGATTGGTTTATCTTTCTTTGCGGTTAAGCGTAGATTATTTACCTGTTTATTAACATCAAAATGATAAATAAGTTCAATTTTATTTTCGTTTAGATCGTTAGCGGTAATTGTAATGAATCTTGCATCTTGTTCTTTCAGTTTCTTTACTGAAGATAACAGTTTGATCTCATTAACCAAAGTTTCCATTGAATTTGTTTTAGTTATTTCATATATCATTCATGTTTGCCTCCTTGAGTTAATTTTTTAACCGCTAGTTTTACTGCGTGGATAATCTGTTCGGGTCTAGTTGCACAACCTGGGATATAGACATCAACAGGGACTATTTGATCAATTCCGCCAAGAGTATTTTCACAGTTGTGGAATAAACCACCAGTGCAGGCACAGGTACCTACAGCAAAAACAAGTCTGGGTTCCTGCATCCGGTCATATATGCTTTTTAGAACCTTTTTGTTTCTGTAATTTACGGGTCCTGTAGCTACGAGGGCATTTGCTTTTGATGGGTCTCCAACTCTGGTAATTCCGAGCTTTGTTAAATCCTCAGTTCTAGTGAGGGTTGCGATAATTTCTATGTCGCAGCCATTACAGCCACCGCAATCAAAATGAATTACTGAAATACCTTCTATCTCTTGTTTAGTCGGCTGACTATCCAAAGGATACATTCAAGGCATCACTTTTCCCTAAGAGAAGGGTATTGGTTTGTTGTATGTGCTTCTGACATTATCTCATGGGGGTGCCAGACATCATTTGCTTCATATTTATCAAGATCCAGTAAATTGCAGTGTATAATCTTCCGCTTTAACCCTAGATTATCAAATACATGTAATGCACCTTTCTTCCCAGAGTTATCCGGTAAGTACATTGCATATCCCCTTGGGGGAGTTCCGTTAAGGGCAAAGAAAACTGCTCCAACTTTGTTCTCCGCACAGGGTGATTTATGTATATACATTTCTTTGAGGGTTTTATCTTTCTGAGTTTCCAGTATTTTCTCTTGAACCTGTTCTAATGTTAGTTTATGCATATTAATCTCCACCATCTGCTTTCGCAGAATCATTCATAACAACTGATCTAGTTTCAAGTAAGGATTTGACAGTCAATCTTGATTCATCTTTGTCTTCTGTAGCTGATTTATGTCTAAGAGTACGTGTCATATTTCGTCTTGCGACTTCTTTAGCTACAAGTCTTTGAACGAGTGCGGTGTCTCTTTCTGCTATGTTTAAAGCTAATCGGTCTCGTTCTTCGCAGTCAGTACATAGAGTATCAACCAGATGGAATATATTATTCTTGTAAGCAATTAGACTGTCATATAGTTTTTTAAATTCCATATCCATATCATGATTGCTGACACCAGGTCCGAGAAATACCAAATTCTCTTCTGACTCCGATCTATTTCTAGCCATTTTCCTTACCGTCTACAACATGTACCCAAAACTACAGTATATGCCTTCAGTTATTATCGTTAATGTCGTTATGTATTCGTTAATATTATTATGTAATATGAAAGGCATTATAGTCCTTTTCATCTAAAAATAAAATAATATTACAGATAAAAACTATAAATAATATAATATAACACAAAAATATAGGTTAGAATAACTAGATAATCGATAAATTATTCACATAAATACTAGGTGGTAAACACATCACTCTCAACATTTATTTAAAGACCAATATTGGCTTGGTACAACGATTAACAATCTGATTAGAAACTCCGCCCAAAAAGCATCCAGACAAGCCACTTAAACCCCCGCCACCGATAAAAAGCATATTAACCTCTTTTTCCTCAGAAGCCTCCAAGATCTTTTGAACAACATTACCCTTCTTTACATAAGTGTTTACTTTTACACTGGGATATTTTTCTTTAACTAATTCTTTCGAATTTTCGAGCACGCTTAAATGATAGGACATTATTGCTTTCTCATAGTCGATGCTGTAATCACTCGAAAAGCCTCCAGCATTTGTATATAGGACAGGAGTAGGAGGTACCACAGTCATTATTTTTAGTTTAGCACCCCATTTTTCTGCCGAGATAGCTGCGTGCTCTACTGCTTGATTACTTGGTTCTGAGCCATCGGTTAGTGCAAGGAATGTATTATACATATCTTTTCCATACAAATTACAAAACACAATAGTATATGCTTTAAGCAATAATCGTTATTACGCTTATGTATCAATATAAAATAATATGTTTTAAAGAGAAAACATTAACCATCGCGATGCGATATAAAATATATGGAACGTCGTAAGGTCTCTACACTCGGAAAATATTCGTTAGTAGTTACATTACCAAAAGATTGGACTAGAATGAACAAAGTTGAAAGTGGTGATGAAGTTACCATGAAGATTCAAGACGACGGATCCTTGGGAATTCATCCAAGCTTAGACTTTGATGGAAGACAAAACGAGATCACTCTAAGGGCAGGGGCCCAAGAAGATGTGAAAATGATTCAGCGTAAAATTATTGCATGTTATTTAAATGGGTTTGATAAAATAATAATAAATTCAGAGAGAAGCTTTTCACGTAGTCAGCAAGAAGGGATTCGTGCAATAGTCAAATCGCTTTATATGAGAATTTATGAATCAAGTGCAGAATCAGCGACCCTTCAAGCCTTTATGGATGAATCGCTAGCATCAATATTATCCGGTGTCCGAAGAATGCATATTATTACTAGCTCCATGGCAAAGGATTTGGTCAAAGCATTAAAAGAGTGGGATCTAGAACTGGCAAAATCAGTCATCTCACTTGAGGAGGATGTTGATCAGTTTTTGTTTTTCCTTACTCGTCTTTTAAGAACTGCATCTCACAACCCATCGCTGGCAACCAATTTAGAGATATCGATAAGTGATTGCCTTGATTATCATCTGTTAATTAACCGAATAGAATATACAGCAGATCATATTACTAACATTACTGAATCATTCATAGAGTTATACGAATATAGAGATCAAGTGTATGAACCAGGAATGAAAGTATTAATTACTGCGTTATCAAAATCGTTTGAATATTATGACAAATCTGTCGAAGGATTTTTCGAAGATTCTATCGATTATGCGGGGCGCATAATTGATTATGCGTCTTCAGGTAAGTTAATCGATGAAGGATTGGGAGATCTACCGCACCTCAGTGATGCAGAGAGCAGAATAGTGATCTTATGTCATTCAATAATGGATGAAGTTGGATATATCAAAAATATTACAGCGGATATAGCCGAGATAACAATTGATAGACGATATAACCCGTCTTAGTAATCATGTCTAAATGCAGCGTTGACAAAAGCAGAAGATGTAGTGGTTGCCTATCAGGGATACTGGAACGTGAGACAGGGTAACCCATTTTTTCTCAAAGTTTATCAAGAGGCACTTAAACAGATGGGTTTATGCCTTACGGGGGGTTCATCACGCGTTTACTAGATGAGAAGATCTTACCTGCGCCTTTAGCAGGGTACACAGATTATCCATATAGGCGTTTATTGTCTGAGCTTGACGCTCCCTTCATCTGCACAGAGATGGTTAGCTGTGACGCTGTGGAGCGCCAGAACCCGAGTACAATGAGGATGCTGGAGAGACCTGAAGGGGACCATCTTGATGGTGTTCAGTTCTTCGGTAGTAACCCTGAGACCATGGCTGGTGCCGGGGAGCTGGTTGAGAGTCTGGGTTTTAGGTACATTGATATTAACATGGGGTGCACAGTCTGGGCTATTACACGTAACGGTGCTGGTGTTTCATTGATGAATGACCCGGGGAAAGCAGGTGTTATGGTCTCGGGGCTCGCTGACAGAGTATCCATCCCAGTAACCTGTAAGATAAGGCTGGGGGAAAACAGCAGTAACATCAACGCCGTGGAGTTATCCATGCAGTTAGAGGAGGCTGGGGCATCCGCTATCACTGTGCATGGGCGAAGCGGGGATAAGAGATTCGCTGAACAGGTAAACTACTCGTCTATCAAGGAAGTAGTTGAAGCCGTGGATATCCCCGTGGTGGGCAACGGTGACGTCTCCTCGGGTGAGGATGCATTACATATGCTAGAGTCAACGGGTGTTGACGCGGTTATGCCAGGGCGAGGTCTAGTCTGTAATCCCTGGATCATCGAGGAGATAAGATCAGCGCTCATAGGAGAATCGTTTAGTGATCCGTCGCTGGTGGAGAGGAAACAGGTGTGCAGGAGACACATGGAGTATCTGGTAGATTTCTATGGAGACAAGGATGGCGTATTTGAAATGAAAAAGATACTGCCAAAGTACTTCAAGGGCGCAGTGCATGCTGTGGATCTACGTAAAAGCATGGTGTGGGCATCCAGTTACCGGGATATGCTTGATTTACTTGACAGGTTAACTGAGTCAGGTGATCACATTATCTTCAACAGAGAGTCTGGTGAGTAAATGCTCCGAGTCTGGTCTATCGATGTGATTGATTAACGTGAATCCCCCTATGGTGGCTATGTTTGTGATTATCACCATCAAAAGGGTAATCTCCACCACCTGAGGGAAGACCATTTGACTACCAGTGGGCAGATAGCTAGCAAGACTGGCTGTTAAACCTCGGGGGAGCATAAGTGCGATGACCAGTATATTATCCATATAGCTGGACTCGAAACGGGATAAGAACCGAGCAGTAAGATAACGGCTGATGAATATGGTCACAATCAAGATTGCTGTAACCCTTAACAGGTTTACATCCACTTTTCTGATATCAAACAATATACCCATGATGAAAAAGAAGATGTTCTTTGCAAGGAAACTCATCTCTGTCTGGATACCCCTTATTTTCTCCAACTCAATCTCCAACTGATTTAGATGAGTCATTATTTTCTGGCTGAATATCCCTGTTGCGTTAGCTATTTGGGGTAGATTTCCAAGCAGTATGCTGAACACCAAGATGGCTAGGATACCGCTACCTCTCTCCGCCTCAGTTACAGCATATAGGATAGAAACAACTGCAAGCGTAGAGATATATTTTACATGGGTTCGTTTTAAGTAGCCTAGTAATAGATAGACCCATAGGACAGCTGAGAACGATCCGTATATTATGGGCTCTGTTACATGTTTTACTAAACTGATTATTGTACCAAGTATGTAATTGTTCATGGAGAAAGCTTTCAGCGCCAGAGTGAGGGACGTTAATAATGTTATATCATTGAATATTGACTCGAACACCAGCAGGTTTTCCACCTTATCCACTAGCTTCAGTCTCTGAGTCATATAGACTACGGGCAAGGTGCTTGTTCCGCTACAGATGATTCCCATCACTATACTGCTGATGAGGTTCCAGTTGAAGACAGAGTAGAGAATAGTGCTACAGATACTGATACTCATTAAGAGTATTATGAAGGTGAATAAGCTAGCGTGTTTCATGCTGTCAAGGGCTTCACTTATCTCTGTACTGATGCCGCTCTCCAGCACGATGACAATTAGGTTAGGGTGAAAAGATAGTTTACTATGCCGGATAGGCTGCTGGGTGGTACAAGCATGGTTAGTGGACCAGCTACCATGCCCAATATAATCATAAAGAGGGACTCGGGTACACCCGTCTTCTCGTACAACCTGTTGCCTATTACGCTGATTAATACAACTATTCCCAGTACTAGGAATCCTTCCAGCAACACTATTCACTTCTCATTTACCCTGTTACATCTATCCTTGTCCACTCAAGGCTTTCAGGAGGCTTCTTGGGTATCCTTATGGTTAATATCCCTTCACATAGTTCTGCTTCTGTTTCTCTCTGATTTACTGTCTCTGGGAGAAGAATCTCTTTGGTAAAGTCCTGTCTCCTGCGTTCCCTGAGCAGGTATTTTGCGTCTTCATTTCTCCATGATTCTAGGTTGATTTGTCCTTTTATTCTAACGGTGTCAGCTCCTATCTCCACGGATATGTTCTGTTTCTTGACCCCGGGTAAGGAGGCTTCAATTATATAGTGATCGCCTTCATCGATGAGATCGGTTAAGGGGTACTCTACGGGTTTTCCCCGGGTCTTAGGTGAGGTCACTGGAGTCCACTGGTCTATTAATTCATCCAAGTCTAGCTTGAATTTATTCACTAGGTTCTTGAATGAGCTCCGCATCTTCCTCCGGTTTACACTCTGTTCCGTGTCTCTACTCAAAACAGTCCCTCCTGAGAAAAAAGATTTGAAATAAAAAGAGCCTGTTATCTCGTTTACTTTACCTCTACTTTATGAGTCTCGACAACCGTGGGCTCTTTCTTAGGGATCTTTACGGATAGTATACCGTTCTTCATCTCGGCTTCCGCTTTCTTTGGCAGAACCTCATCTGGGAAACTGAAGGAACGACTGAAGCTTCTCCACCGGCGTTCTCTCAACAGATAGTTTTCATCGGATTCCTCTTTAGATTCAGCCTGTTCTCCACTTATCTCAATGGTGTCTCCGGTTATCTTGATATCAACGTCTTTCTTGGATACCCCGGGTAGATCTGCTTTCAGTTGGTAGTGGTCTCCCTTGTCTTCCAAGTCTGTCATGGGGTACCCAACGGCTAAGGCAGGTCTTAACCCGGATCTTCTTCGGGATAGTGGCATCCAGAAGTTCATCATGCCATCGAACTCGCTTCTGAAGGAGTCGAACAGGTCATCGAAACCACTTCTCATGCTTCTTGATGGGGGTTCTGCTAATTCTTTCCTCTCTTTTTCATCTGACATGTCTACCACCTTAGGTATACAACAAAAAGTTGTATACTATTTTTCTTTTCTGGGAAATAATATATAAATTTTTCTTTTAGACCATAA
>CAZLHA010000061.1:0-10502 GCA_964559155.1 uncultured Candidatus Bathyarchaeia archaeon
AGGTTCTCCTGCGAATATACGCGACACAAATGAAGCATGTGAAGTAAGTGCTTGCGTTAGTGGGTTAATAGCTATACCCAATTCGCCTCGTGGAGTAGTTTTCGTAACGAAGCCTTGTTTACTTGTAGGGCTCGTTTGTCCAGTCGTTAACCCATAGATTAGGTTGTCATGAACAACGTAAGTTAAATTAACATTACGTCGAGCAGCGTGGGGGAAGTGTCCCATACCTATGTTGAATGCGTCACCATCTCCAGCAAACCCTATTACTGTTAAGTTAGGATTAGCTACTTTAATTCCCGTTGCAACCGGAAGAACTCTGCCATGGATAGTGTGAATACCATTTACATTTATGTAATCAGTTAATTTTCCGTGACATCCTATACCCGTGACTGCAACAACATCTTCTCTAGGAAACTCTAATTCAGCAAGGGCTTGTTTAACAGTCATTAATATAGCGAAATTCCCGCAACCTGGACACCATGTATTTGTCGCAGGAGTATCGAATGGTTTTATACTCATTCTAATACCTCCTTTATTTTTATTACAATCTCACTTGGATCAAATGGTCTCCCATCATATTTTAGACAAGTATTCTCAAACTCATACCCTGCATTGAGTTTTATTAGTGTGCCTAACTCTGTGCTTTTATTATTCTCAAAAAGAATCGTATTGCCCACCAAGTATTCACCAAAATTGTCAGGGAAAGGCTCCATTACCCTGAGCTGAATAAACTGGACTGAAATCGATTCTTTCTTGAGCATGTTTAATGCTTCTAAAACTGGTCCCTTTGTAGATCCCCAGCCTACGACGGTTATCTCTGGATCATCTGAACCATAGATATTTATTGGGTCAAGCGCTGAAACAGCGTCCTTGATGTATGACATCTTTCTGTATCTCTTATCCACCATCTCTGTGGTTGTTCCAGATTCACTCGTACTATAGCCTCTCTCAATATGTTCATTACTATTAGCTAATACGATGGCATTATGTGTTCCAGGTCGAGCTCTAGGACTTACACCGTCTTCAGTAATCTTGTAGCGTTTGTATTCAGAATCACTTTTCCATTTATTTATTATCTTCCCGCGGTCAATCCCCATATCAGTATCGAATACCTCAACAGTCTCGTGGCTCTCAAGCACATTCTTATCAGTTAAGATTATTACAGGGATCTGGAATCTCTCAGCTAGATTAAAAGCCTGATAAGTCATATTATAGCACTCTTCAACATCTCCGGGTGCAAGAACAATTCTCTGAAATTCTCCATGAGCACCATAAACAGAGAAAAGAAGATCACCCTGTCCCGAGTATGTCGCCAAACCAGTACTTGGACCAGGTCTTTGACCTAGCATTATAACTATCGGAGTCTCTGTCATCGCGGCAAAGCTAAGACCCTCTGTCATTAAACAAAAACCACCACCAGAGGTAGAAGTCATAGATCTAACGCCCGCATAAGATGCACCTACTGCCATGCAGATAGCTGCGATTTCACTCTCTGTTTGGATCACAGCTGCATCGGCCTCTATATCGTGTCCTGAGAAGTAGTGAAGTACGGGGCTTGCCGGAGTCATGGGATATGCCGAATAAAATTTACATCCCCCAGCAACAGCTCCCAAAGCGACTGCATCGTTACCTGTAAGCCACATTCTGTTAGGTGACTCATCAGATTCAAGAGTGCAATCAAAGCCATAATCAAAGTCCAGTACCTTTTCCCATCCACAGCGGATAGCATCCAGATTCATTTCTATGATATTTTCTCTACCTTCAAAAGTTTCAGTCACCACGTTCTTAAGAAATTCCGGATCTAATCCGATTAAAGCAGATACGGCGCCTAGAGCCACTGTATTTCTCATAATTTCTGGTCCATCTAGATCATCCACTATAGCAGTCATAGGTATAGGTATATAATGGATATTAGCCTGTGTAAATTCACTATCATCTATATCCTCTTGCTCATCATAGATTATTGCGCCCCCCACATTCACCTCATCTTGATGTAGCAATATGGTTTCTTTGTTAAGAGAAACCACTAAGTCTATTTTTTCAAGTATACTTGTTACTTTTCTATGACTGGTTCTCAAGGTGTAGTAGTTATGACCACCTCTAATCAAGCTGGGGTAATCGATGTTTCCATACGAATAAAAACCGGCTCGCATCAATGCCTTTCCAAGTAGCATACCTGCTCTACTAACACCCTGTCCTGCTTCACCACCTATTCCCAAGTTTACGGTATCATCAACAAGTCCAACACATTTCATACATAATCACAGTTAGAACAATAATTACTCAGGAATCTTTGTTTTTAAACAGTTACACGCAAAATTATTCAAAAGTAAAAATTTTCAGAAAACATTTAAAACAGTCAAAGACTCGAATCAAGGGATAGGTGAAAGATAACATGCCTACAATTACAGTATCAGATGCTTGTGACGGAGACGGAGTCTGCGTCGATATATGCCCAATGAATTGCTATGATATGGTTGATGGAAAAGCTGTCCCGGAGAGAGCTGACGACTGCATCATGTGCATGGCATGCGTAAACGCATGCCCGAATCAGGCAATCACTGTCGAGTAGATCAACTACTCGCATCTTTCTTTTTTTAAAGTATATTTATATCCCTATTTGAGATTCAGTTTAATGCTTAGACGGTCATAAAATGGGCTAAAAGTTTACGCAATAACTTCATAGGCAACCCAACGACATTACTATAAGAACCATTAACCTCATCAATAAGAGACAGACCTTTTCCCTGGATCGCATATCCACCAGCCTTATCAAAAGGTTCACCTGAAGTAACATAATTATCAATCTCATCCCAACTTAGATTCTTAAAACGTACATTTGACTCCTCGACATCGGATACTTGCACATTTGTTCTAGTATCCAATACTACGACACCGGTGAAAACCTGATGAGTTTTTCCAGAAAGGAAACATAGCATCTTTTTGGCTTTATCATCGTTCTCTGGTTTACCGAGAAACCTATTTTCCAGATGTACAATTGTATCAGCCCCAATTATTAAGGATTCATTGAAGTAATCTGATACGCTATATACCTTTGATTTAGCGTTTTCAATAGCTCTTATCTTGGGATCAGGATCAGTGGATATTTCCTCAGAGGAATGATTTACACATATGAATTCTTTACAAAGTCTTTTCATCAATTTTTTTCGTCTTGGAGACGAGGAAGCTAACACTATTCGAAGATTTGAATTCAAAGACAGATTACCTCAACATGCAGGAGTTATCCAGAGACAAATAATTTACCATGAAAAGGATCTAGCAAAAAAGAGGACTAGTGATTAATACATTAACCTGAACATTATAATGTATGAGGATTGTAACAGGCACTATTAGCCACGAGACAAACGTCTACTCAAACATTGAGACCGATCTAGTTGAATTTAAGAAAAGAAAACTTCTCTACGGAGACGAGTTATTCGATGAGTTTCAGGGGACCAAGAGCCCTGCAGGTGGTATAATCGATGGGTGTAAAGAAGCGGGATATGAGTTAATTCCCACACTTTTCGCCTCAGCAACTCCATCTGGAACGATAAAAGCCAATACGTTCAACAAGTTACTAGGTGATATACTAACTGGAATAAGAAACGCTGGAAAGATAGACGCGGTGATTATGCATCTCCATGGTGCGGGAGTTAGTGAAAATTATCAAGATATAGAAGGAAAGATCCTGGGTGATGTGCGTAAAATCATCGGAGATAAGCCCCTTATATCTACGTTTGATCTTCATGCTAACTATACTCAGAAGATGATTGATTCAGCGGATATGCTCATAGGTTATGATACTTATCCTCACATCGATGGTTATGATAGAGGAGTAGAAGCAGTAAAACTTACCAAAAACATGCTTGATGGTGAACTTACCCCGACACTAGGGTTTAGACAACCACCTATGTTACCAGCTCTACAAGTACAGTTCACCGGTAAATACCCAATGAAGAAACTGATTGACGAAGCCCACAGTATGGAAAAGAAACCGGAGGTAGAGACTATAACCGTTGCTGCTGGATTCCCATGGAGTGATATACACGAAGCAGGTATGAGTTTCATAGTAACTACAAATGATAACCAAGAACTTGCTGACAAACTCGCTCAAAAACTAAATGATATGGCTTGGAATATGCGCAGAGATTTCCTTGTATCACCTACACCGCTAGCCCAAGCGTTAAAACAAGTATCTGAACCAACTGAGGGCCCGATAGTCTTAGCAGATATAGGGGATAACCCGGGAGGAGGGGCCCCTGAGGATGGGACTGTTGTATTGAAGGAATTAATTGCTGAAAAAATATCAGGCGGCGTTATCGCGTTAATATGGGATCCAAAAGCAGTTAAACAGGCGGTAAAATCAAGAGTTGGTAATATTGTTGAGTTAAAGGTTGGAGGGCATACAGATGAATTGCATGGAACTACTTTACATGTATTTGGAAAAGTAGAACATGTCTCTGATGGAAAATTCATTTCAGATGGACCAATGGGAAAAGGCGTACCAGTAGATATGGGACAGACGGTTATACTGGATATTGAGGGTAACGAGGTTATCGTAACGAGTAAGAGACTCCAGCCACTGGATTTAACCCTATACAAGTCACTCGGCATTAACACCCAAGAGAAAAAATTCATCGTCGTGAAATCCAGTGTACATTTCAGGGCAGCTCATGAACCTATAGCTACAAAAATAATTGAACTAGACACACCTGGTTTGACAAGCCCAAGACTCGCTGGGATGAATTTCAAAAACATTAGGAGACCAATATTCCCACTAGATGTTGAAATGTTGGGTATAACTGAATTGAAATCAATGACAGATGAGTGATCAAAGAAGATTATCATATTCATTGAGGTGCTGTTCAATCACTCTATTTTTTTCGTGATACTTTTTAACATATCTATATCCTTTTTCACCTTTTTCCCTCCATTCGTTATCAAGGAGTCTCGATAAACCATTGACTAGTTCTTTTTCTCCAAAAGAGGACGTAAAATCATCAGGATCATGGGGGCTAAGTATACTGCATCCATGGGCAGCTGCCTCTAAGAAGGATACGGGTAAGCATTCACTAATACTTGTATTAACCAAGATCCATGCTTCATTAAGCAATCTAATCTTTTCATTACCCTCAACAAAACCCGGGAGAACTAGATTTGCGCATTGCGAGTACTTTTTTCTAAGGAAATAGTCATAACCTTTGTCGTGACTTGCACCTGCTGCAATAAACCGGACATCGGGAAAATATTCAGCCATGTTCATGAATACTTCTGGCTTTTTTTCTTTATCAAACCGCCCAAGGAAAAGTACAGTAGGTATATCACTCTTTTCTGGATACTCTTCTGGTACACAAACAGGATTAGGAAGAAAAACAGGATCATAGTCAAGGTTGAAGATTTGCCTAGCTTTATTAATCGTATATCTTGCTTGACAATATACTCTATCTAATTGTTTAACACAATCATTTACCACTGGTTCAATATATTTATTGTATATCTTTCGACGAAAAGGATAATACTGATTAACGTGTACCCAATCTTGCCCTGTTCTAGGGTTTTGACAGGTTAACAAGTGCTTAGAATTAGGACTATGTTTCAATGCAAACCAAGTACCGGGTGTCGGGTCTTGACTGTGATAAATATCAGCACCTATTTTCTTGAATAAACCACCAATCAAAGGGTATTTAGATAAAGGATATCCATAGACATTTACCCCTTCGATGTTCTCATACTTTTTTTGACAGAATCCTAGAGGTACAACAACAGATACGTCAATATTTCTTTTTACCATTTCAGATGCAATATCTCTTGTAGCCTTCCCTATCCCCCCATATCTACCCCACTCAAAATATTCTAAAGATATGAAACAAATATGAACCATAACATCATAAATATTTAGTTAAAACTAATATATATCGGTATGTCAAAAGTCTCAGTATTAACTCCAAGTTTTCCCAAATATATTAACGATTATCACGGATGCTTCATCAAATCATTATGCGATAGCTTATCAAAATATGTGAATCTGGAGGTAATAGCACCTAGAAGTAAAAGCCTTGAAACATATCAGGCATCATACCCTATAATCCGTTTTCCGTATATGCCTACTAGCAAAATAGAGTTTATCGCAGAAACAACTATGAATAATGCTTCAATGTCTGTACTCGCAACGTTACCTGCTTATTTGTTTTCAGCATATACTCATATCTTAGCTTCTAGAGCAGATCTGATTCACACGCACCTGGCTATACCTTTGGGTTTCCTCGCAGCGTATAACCCCAAGAGAATACCACAGCTAATAACATGCCATGGTAGCGATATCACATACCCCATTGAGACAAAGATTTTTCTACCGTTTATTAAGGATACATTGAAAAAAGCAGATAAGATAGCGTGTGTATCAAATTACATTAAACAGTCGTCTATCAAACTTGGAGCTAATCCTAGAAAAGTAAAAACCGTATATCTGGGAGTGGATATTAACAAATTTAAACCCATTAAGAGCAGAAAGAACCTCTCAATTGGAACACTGGGAAGACTGATACCTGAAAAGAACATCGAAATAATAATACGAGCAGTTAAAGAACTAAGTTCAAGAAACGATCTTAAATTAAAGATCGGTGGCGATGGACCCGAGCAGATAAGATTGATGAAACTAGCGGGAAAACTAGGAGTTAAAACAGAGTTCACTGGAAGGGTGTTTAACCCAAGGGAGTTTCATCAGAGCTTGGATGTGTTCGTTCTTGCTTCAAATAGAGAAGGATTGTCTTTATCTCTTCAGGAAGCGATGGCTTGTGGCGCGGTACCAGTAGCAGTTGATGCTTGTGGTTGTAGAGAGATAATAGTAGACGGGGTAAATGGGTTTCTCTTCAAAGCGGGAGACCATAAAATGCTGGCAAGCAAAATCAATCAAGCAATAAATAGTATAGACATTGACGTTAATGCGAGAAAGACCATAGAATCTAGATTTAATTCGGAGTCAGCTACAAAGAAATATCTTGAAATATATGGGGATTTGGGTATATTTTTAAAATCTGATTTACATTGATGCCCCGATGAGAGTAGCAGGTGTTGATGAAGCAGGCAGAGGATGCGTTATAGGTCCTATGGTAATAGCCGGTGCTCTTTTTGATGAAGAAAAAATCCCGGTTCTAAAAGAAATTGGGGTTAAAGACTCTAAAAAGCTCTCTCCAAAAAAGAGGTTTGAATTAGATAAAAAAATCCGAGATATAGCAATCGAATACATTCTCCTTGAGGTTCCTCCACGGGTAATTGACCATGTTGTTTTTAGAAGTAAACCCCTTAGAAGGTTAAACTATCTTGAGACAATGTTAATGGCTAAAATTATCCGTGAATTAAAACCGGATATTGTTCGACTAGATCCACCTGATGTTAATAGTGTAAGGTGTAGGGAACAAATACAATCAGTATTAAAATTCAACCCGAAGATAATATGTGAACCAAAAGCCGATGATAAGTATCTATCTACGGGAGCAGCATCAATACTAGCAAAAGTAAGAAGAGACCAAATAGTAGTGGAGTTATGCGAAAAATACGGAGATTTCAATTCAGGATATGCAAGTGATGGTATCACACAGAAATATATTGAAGAATATTTCAGAGAGAATAAAGAATGCCCTGACTATATGAGAGAATCATGGGTAACAGTTCAAAGATACATGAAAACTGCTAGCCAGATGAAGCTAACACCATGGCATGATCCTTCTCAAAAGGATCTAGAACGATAACATCCTGTACATCGTAGCCTGCTTCTTCGATAATCTTCACTTGATCAGCATATACCGTTTTGGGTTTTTCACGAACATCAACACTGCGGGCTTTTACAGTTAACATCAGGTATCCTCCTTTTTTCAAGAAATGTTTTGCATTTTTGACAATAATTTCTGCCTGATCGGGTTGTGCAACATCCGAAAAGATTACGTCCACTAAAGGTACATAAGGCGCATAACTTGAAGGGTTTCTAGCGTCTCCTAATATTGGAGAAATATTATCGCGATATCTTGTTACCTTATCCAGCAAATCCCGTACAGCTCTAGGCGCGAAGTCAAGGCCCCAGACATGCCCCTTGTCCCCGATTATATCGGATACATGGCTTACAGTTGTTCCTGATGCAACCCCTAGGTACAGAACCCATTCCTCGGGCTTGATAGGCATATAATCGATGTCTTTCATGATTAAAGCACCTAATTTACTTCGAGTTGGATTCCAGCTTCTATATTCAATATTGTTTATGTTAAAAACAGGTTCTCCGTAATAGGTTATCCCAGGGGTTAGGTTTTTTGTTACTAAGATTTCTTGATTATTCTGAAATGTTTTGAAGATTGATGGGAATATTTCCTTTATCTGCATCTAGGGATCAATACGTTAAAACAGGCATCAGATTTAAGCTTGTGTAGCATCAATATCTGTTGTCATAACTTTTGATTGATCTACCGCTAATTTCTGTAACCAAGCTATTGGTGTCTGTAATTCGTTCATTCTTTTTGCAAAATGATGACAATTAGTATAAGCGGGGGATTTGCAGACTCTGGTGAAGAAATCCTTGGTTACGGGAACACTACAGTCTTGGATAAATGGACAGTCCTTTTTATTAAATTTCTCTTGGATAGCCTCTGATAGAGTGGACAGTTTCTTCACCGATTCAAACATAAGGTTCGGTAGTATTTAGATGTGTTCCTTGTTTCTATTAGATAGAAATAATATAGAGCTTAATTTTATCAACGTATAATACAAAATAAAGATTCATGTTAATAAGTATTTATTCATATATAACATAATATTGATAATAATCTATGAATTGTTATATTGTATTTCATCAATACAATATTAACACATATATTAAACATGTTAAGTGGGCCCGCTGAGATTTGAACTCAGGACCTTCTGATTATCAGTCAGACGCCATAACCATTCTAGGCCACGGGCCCACGCAACAGCATTGATATCATATCTTCATTAAATATGTTACTCTAATAGGTTCAGAGAAGTTTTTTGATAACTACAATACAGGTTATCAATGTTACAAGATAAATTAAAACTTTATATATAAATTGTTCCAGAATTTCTCGTTTTGAGGTATTGGCAAGTTCTCCACCTACGGCGATATGGTTTGGTAGAGTTGATTTCGCTATTTTGATTTGTATAAAATTCTGAATACTGTATCCTTTACTGTCATCGATTAACCCCACGCATAGGTGATCGGATATATCTATGGGGGAATTAGCGTATCCATAACTTTCTTCGTGTTCAAATAACCAATCACGAGTATCTCCACTGTTAAGAGGTTTCTTAATCTCAAACCAGTAGAATAATCCATCATAATGCCCCCTCCCTTCTACATTATTTTCTCCACCAGGCAAATCGTTTTGCCAATCAGAACCAGTATAATTGAAGAGATCTTCGGTAGCTCCCAGTTGTGCTACAACTGATTTGTCTGACACAATGTATCCTCCATTAGTGTCGGGTATTAAATAATAGATGAACGCCTTATCGTCTAGATCGTATTCTGTGAATGGATATTTTATTCTATAAAGCAAGTAGAGGTGCGTCATATCGTTTTTTGCCCAGATTTCTGTCTCAAGAAAAGGTGGACTTCTACCATAGTTAGTGCCAATTTTTAGTTCCATGCTATTCGCGTCGATCCATTCTTTTGAGTCGGTTACGTCGCCGTCTATGTAAACTGAATTGGTTAGCCAAGCTGATGTTAATTTATTTGGATGCCCGCAGAGGGAAACGTAAAGGGTTTGGGTGGTTGCGAGCATCAACAGGGTCAGGGTAACCAGCTTCTTGGCGTTCATCAGGACTGCTTATATCGAAAGATTTGAAAAACACACGAATCTAAAAAACGGTTTTCACATGCATTTATTTAAGTTGTATCTATTGGGAATTAAAAGAAGGATATTTTTAAAAATTAAAAGAATATTAGAGGCCAACTTTCTCAAGAAGTATCTCCCAGCGATGATCAATACCATCTTGGATAGCTTGAACTAGCTCCTCATCTTTTTCAGGTCTAAACAGATGCCTAAATCTTCCCTGTGTCTTCAAGTATTCTTCCACAGGCTTCTTAGCCTCTGGACGTCTAGCTATTGCTGAGCTAGCAGCGCTGAGCCTATAGACGGGTCGTCCTTTCTCTCGTTCGACCTCGTATAGAGGGAATATACACGTCTGAGTAGCTAACCTAGCGATTGTTATAGTATCTGCCGTTGGATACCTCCATCCCCTTGTACAGGGAATTATTGCGTGTAGGAATTTTGGTCCATCCATGTGGAATGCTTTTCTGCTTTTATCTAACACGTCTTGAGGATAGGCTGGGCTCATCGTTGCTACGTAGGGTATCTCGTGTGCAACCATTATTTCGTCGATGGGTTTTTTCCACTCCATTTTTCCAGGAATAACTTTTCCTGCTGGACTCGTTGTTGTGCTCGCTGCTAACGGTGTACCTCCACTACGCTGGATACCGGTATTCATGTAGGCTTCGTTGT
>CAZLHA010000061.1:10512-13003 GCA_964559155.1 uncultured Candidatus Bathyarchaeia archaeon
TTAGAATATAAGTAAAGTCGTGCCCACGTTCAAGTGCCCCGGATAGAGCCTGGAACCCAATATCATATGTTCCACCGTCACCGCCGAAGGCGATTATATTTAGTCTTTCATATTGTGATAAAGGCCCATTACCTTTTCTCCGATGGGCTTTCCACGCTGCCTCAATACCGCTTGCGTTAGCAGCAGCGTTTTCGAAGGCATTGTGAAGCCAGGGTACTTTCCAGCTGGTGAATGGGAAGATTGTCGTGGCGACTTCAAGGCAACCGGTTGCGTTTGTTACGATAGTTGGTATATCTGCTGCAGCCTTCATTATTATTCTACCAACTATGGGGTGAGCGCATCCAGCGCATAACCTATGTCCGCTTGCTAGCTTATCTTCTATCTTTGATGCTTCTTTTAATGTAAGTCGTTCAGTCATTTTAGTCACCTCGTACTCCTATGTATGTCATTAGTTTCTCCACCTTTCCGACTTCCTTTATTTTTTGTAAGCTATCAAAAGCTTCTCGTACCATATTTGGTGATACGTCTCTTCCACCTAATCCTACTACAAAGTTTGTCATCATGGGTTTTTCGCTGTCATGATAATAGGTGGTCATTATTTCCTCCATTAATGGACTGGCTGGTGCTCCAAAGCTGATAGCTTTTTCCATTACTCCAAGGACTGGAACATTTCCTACTGCCTTTTTTATGTCTTCAGCGGGGAATGGTCTGAATAGCCTTAGCTTGATCATACCAGCTTTTACACCCTCTGATCTTAGCTCGTCGACTACATGGCGTATGGTTCCAACCATGGATCCCATACCGATTAACGCTACTTCTGCGTCCTCCAGCATATAGGGTTCAACATAATTGTACTCTCTTCCACTTAGTTCAGCCCATTCAGAATCTATCTCTTTAATATGTTTCAGAGCTTGTTCCATAGCGTCTACTTGGTGCATTTTATGCTCATAGTAGAAATCCTGCAAGTCTAGTGGCCCCATAGTAAGAGGCATCTCAGGGTTGAGTCTGAACTCGCCTTTACCCATGTGGCCTTCTACTTCAATGAATGGTCGTTCGCCTACGAATTTTTTTACTTTTTCGTCTGGTAGTGTCATTACGTTTTCCATTGTGTGGCTTAAGGTAAAACCGTCCAAGCAAACCATAACCGGTAGCTGTACATCTAAGTGTTCAGCCATTCTCCATGCCTCAATGCTGGCATCATATACTTCCTGTGAGTTCTCACAGTAGATTTGTATCCAACCGCTGTCCCTAGCACCCATTGAGTCACTGTGATCATTGTGGATGTTTATAGGTCCACTAAGCGCTCTGTTTGCCACCGCCATTACAATGGGCAATCTAAGGCTTGATGCAATGTAGATTATCTCCCACATTAAGGCCAAACCATTTGCAGCTGTAGCTGTGAAAGCTCTTGCGCCTGCAGCTGATGCACCGACGCTACAACTCATGGCACTATGCTCAGATTCTACGGCTACGAACTCGGTATCGACTTCGCGATCTGCTACATATTCGCTAAAGCGCTCAACAATTATTGTTTGAGGAGTGATTGGATAAGCAGCAACTACGTCAGGGTTTACCTGTTTTGTTGCGTATGCTACTGCTTCATCGCCGTTTAATCCCATTAATTTTTGATTCATTTTTTCCTCACCATTGTAATGCATCTAACTGGACATTCACTTGCACATATACCGCAGCCTTTGCAGTAATCAAGATCAACTTCTGTGTACCCATCTTCCCTCATTTTAATAGCTCCTTCAGGACAATAGAAATGACATAAAGTACATTTGGTACATTTTTCACGATCTATCTCTGGGGCTTCTACCCCCCAGTCACCTGTCTTGTATTCTTCGCTACTTTTGTAGCTGACAGCACCCTTTGGAAGTTCTCTCCACTCTCTCTTACTCATCCTTGCTTTACCTCCTCATATGCTTTCTTGACAAGTTCTGCATTCATCTCTCCAATCTTACCTTCAAACCGTTCTTTTACAACCCGAACAATACTACCCAGTTTTACTATTCCCGTTGCTTTAACAATGGAGCCTAGCATAGCCGTATTTGTTATAGGTCTGCCAAGCATATCTATAGCCAGAGTAGTGGCATCCACTGTCCAAGTATCTATATTTTCTAAGCCTAGTGTGTCGAGTACCTCTTTGCTTGATTTCTCGGTGTTTACTAAAAGAACCGTATCTTCATTAATACCTTCAGAAACACTTGGCCCTAGTAGTGTTGGATCCAGAACTACTACTGTATCTGGTTCATAAATACTGGAATGCAACTGAATCTTTTCATCGCTGATACGTGTAAAGGCAGTAATTGGTGCCCCGGCACGTTCAGGTCCAAAGGCAGGAAAACTCTGTATATTCTTCTCCTCAATTAGACCTGCTTGAGCTAGAAGAAGGGAGGCAGTCCAAGCTCCTTGACCGCCTCTGCCATGGAACCTTACCTCGTATATCTTAGTGGTCAACCGTTTAAACCTCTCATATCGTTATCCTGTG
>CAZLHA010000062.1:0-12943 GCA_964559155.1 uncultured Candidatus Bathyarchaeia archaeon
TCACTTCCTTAAACTGGTTCATGGTATTACAAGTCTAGAACATGTGTAATACTGGGTATTCAATCACATATTTGAATCCAAGCTTTATAGCCGTCTTGTTAGAAGCATCATTATTTTTCCAGCAGTGCCAACCAACGAACTTGTAGCTATTTTTTACTCCATGGTGGAAGCATGCTCTAGCCGTCTGTACCGCTAATCCTTTTCTTCGGTGATCCTTGTGTGTCTCGATACCTACTTCAAACTCCTTATTGACGTTATACTCGCTCATACACCAAGAGGTTATTATATCGCCTTGTACGGAGCAGAAACCGAAGCTCTTCTCCATAAAAGCATCCAAGGATAATCGCTCGCTCAGCATTTCCTCCATAACAAGGTCAGTGTTCTCGTAGTCTTTCTCTAGTAAATCCCATGTTATCTGTTCAACTTTATAATTCTCAGGTATATCCACATGATAACCGGTTTTCTCCAATTCTAACCTGTAATAGTTTCGCCAGTTAGGGTAGGGGTTTACACCTTTAATATACTCACCAATTTCAACTTTCTCAGCATTCAAGGGGTAATAGAGTACGAACCCCGAGCTACCGGCTTTTACACCCTCATCCACAACTCGTTGAATCGTCTTTACTGCTTCAGACTCCATATAATTTCCTGATACTAGTATTCGGTGGTTTACACGTGTGACTAGCCATGTTTTATCAGAGCCAATGAAGACCGGAACCTTGCTTAACCCCCTATAGATGGATACAGCTGCTAGGTTATGGTTTAACAGCTTAAAGAGTAAGTCATATTCCTTAGTAATAGGGGGTTGAAGGATTCTCATATCCATTAATTGTCTAAACGGACCATTTATGTTGATCCATTTGATACATCGGTCCATTTTATGCCCTTTTGAATAATAATAAACATGTAAAAAATGGGGGTTTCTAGAATATGTTTTAACCTTTTAAAACCGTAAATGGTTCAATTATATAAAATATGGAAAAATCAAGGGACATAAATTATATCCAAGTCCTTTTTCACTAAACTTAAGCCCATTTAGACCGAATTAAACCCTTTTTTGAATAATATTATATAACTTGAGTACTGCTCTGAGGATATGAATCATAACCCACGTCATAAGAGCAGCCAAGTATTCGACGGCCCAGAACGTATTAGCCACAGAGCACTACTAAAGGGAACGGGTGTAACTGAAGAAGATATGAATAAACCCCTCATAGCAGTCGTAAACAGCTACACGGAGATCAACCCAGGACACGTACACCTGAAACCCATCGCAGAGCAGGTAAAACTGGGGATAAGCTCAGCAGGGGGGCTACCAAGAGAATT
This sequence comes from uncultured Candidatus Bathyarchaeia archaeon, assembly GCA_964559155.1. GTDB lineage: Archaea > Thermoproteota > Bathyarchaeia > TCS64 > TCS64 > RBG-16-57-9. The sequence continues at coordinate 1,327 of CAZLHA010000062.1, forward strand.
CAACACCATCGCGGTCTGCGACGGTATAGTAATGGGCCACGACGGGATGAAGATGAGCCTACCAAGCAGGGAACTCATCGCGGACAGTATTGAAGTCATGGTTAAGGGCCATGGTTTCGACGCCATGGTTTGCATTACCACATGCGATAAGATCGATCCAGGTATGCTCATGGCTGCTGCGAGACTAGACATCCCCACTATCTTTGTGCTGGGAGGCCCCATGGAACCCGGATGCCCCAAATGGGGACACTTCAAGGATCAAACTATCACAGTCCAGGAGCTATTCGAGGCAGCCAGCTTAGCAGTAGGGGGTAAAATCAGTGACGAAGAGGTCAAATATCTTGAGGATATATGCTGTGGTCCCGGTGCATGTGGTGGAATGTTCACTGCAAACACCATGCAGTGTCTTATTGAGAGCATTGGAATGACCTTACCATATATGGCGACAGCCAAATCAACAGGCATGGAAAGAGCAAAACTAGCGAAAGAAGCCGGTGAAATGATTATCGAACTCCTTCAAAAAGGCATTACGCCAAGAAAGATTATGACAGAGTCGGCTTTTCATAATGCTATCAAAGTGGACATGGCTCTAGGCGGGAGCACCAACACTGTTCTCCACTTAAAAGCTGTTGCAGAGGAATGTGAGATCGATCTCCCACTTGACTTGTTTGATGAATTAAGCAAGAAGACACCACATCTATGTAATATGGCTCCAGCTGGGCCGCTCAAGATAACTGATCTTCATGATGCAGGGGGTATACCCGCCGTATTGAAACGCTTGGAGGCCAAACTAGATACTGGTGTTATAACCGCATCAGGTAAGATCCTCAAAGAGAACCTTGAGGAAGTGAAGATATATGATGAGGAGATCCTTCGACCTATTAGCAACCCGATTCATGAGACGGGAGGCATAGCAATAATGAAAGGAAATATATCGCCCAACGGGGGTGTGACCAAGATGACTGCCATCGATCCATCTATGTGGGAATTTACAGCTACAGCAAAATGTTATAACACAGAGCAAGCGGCGCTGAAGGCCATTCATGGTGGTGAGATTAAGAATGGTGATATCATCATCATACGTTATGAGGGACCTAAGGGTGGTCCAGGTATGCGTGAAATGCTAGCTGCCACAAGCGCGGTAATGGGATATGGACTGGATAAAGTCGCGCTCTTAACTGATGGAAGATTCAGCGGTGCTAGCAGAGGTCCATGTATAGGGCATATTAGTCCTGAGGCAGCAGCTGGTGGACCTATTGCACTTATCAAGGATGGCGATGAGTTGAGCATTGATGTACCTAATAGGAAGCTACATCTGCATGTCTCTGATGAAGAGTTGTCTATAAGGAGGGATGAGTGGACGCCGATGCCTCCCAAGGTAACTACTGGATATCTTGCACGATACGCGAAGATGGTTACCAGTGCTGACCGAGGAGCAGTTCTTAAAGCATAGGTTTCAAACGTTTCTATTATTGTTTATTATTTTTTCTATCTAAAAAAGGAGTTAATTAAATTGGACATAATCATAGATAAGAAGATTTTTTCATGTGTTTTCTGTTTTTTCTTTATGGGGTCTTTTTTTAACTAAGACCTGAGCTTTGTCTCAAAATACTGAGACAAAATCAATGTTTTTTACAGACATGATATTCAACAGTTGTGTTCAGTATTTTTTATGCAATAAACAGTAATCTAGGTCATATTTTTTTACTAATTTACCCTAGGGTATTGGGTGAGAAAAACCTTCTGTAAAAGTGAGACCTAAGCTAAATAGCATCGAATATTCTCTGATTCTTTTTCAGACATCCCTAGAGCCGTTATCGCGATCTTATCGGCTTTGAAAAGATTATTTGCTACACGACATATGTCTTCATCTGTAACTGATTCTAGTAAAGAGATAACATCATCGACAGTTCTAGGCTCCCCTCGTCTCAAAGTTGAAACTCCTAGATGATGCATTCTCTGTCGATTGCTCTCTGAGCTTAAAGTATACAACCCAATTGTCTTATGTTTAACCTTTTCAAGTGTATCCTGATCCAACCCTTTTTTCATGGATTTAAGTTCACAAAATATGATTTCCACCAATTCGCCAAGGTTCTTTTTTCTTGTGCCTGCGAAAATATTGAAGGCACCAACATCAGCAAAGCTCTGATTTTGTGTATAGATATTATACACCAAGCCTCTTTTTTCCCTAACTTCTTGAAATAACAAACTACTAGCTCCCAATCCAAGGTAGCTGGAAATAATGGATTGCGCTGCACTATCCTTGCTTCCATATTCGTTACCTGGTGTTGAGATACATAACTGAACTTGACCTGTATTACGTGGAATGTACTTTTGACCCGGGAAATGTTCTGGTGACCTGCGATCTTTTGCACAGTTACCCCTACCTTTTTGAAGGAAATTATCCAAGCTAGAAACCAGTGATTCATGGTCAACAGCGCCGGCACCAACTATGATCAAGTCACAGCTATAATTTTCTTCGTAGTACTCGTGTATGGTCTCTATGGGCATCTGCGAGATGGTTTCGATCGTTCCACTAATGGGGTGAGCGATAGGATTCCCTCGCCATATATTTTGAGCATACAGCTCATGTATTAGGCTACTGGGATCATCCCACATTTGCTTAATTTCCTCCAAGATTACCTGTCGTTCCATCGCAATGTCTTCTTTTTTCAATAAACTGTTTTGCAACATATCACAAAGTAGCTCTGTTATCATATCTTGATCTCTGTTTAGAGCCCTAGCATAGTATGCCGTCAGGTCACGATCGGTGAACGCGTTTAGATGTCCTCCGCGATTCTCTATCATAGAAGAGATTTCTCTCGAAGTTCTGGTTTTTGTGCCTTTGAAAAGTAGGTGCTCGAGGAAGTGGCTACAACCCAGTTGATTTTTCTCCTCGTCTCTTGAACCAGTATTAACCCATATACCAACACTTATTGATTTGGCTAAAGCGTTGTGTTCAGTTATCACACGTACGCTCTTAGACAACGGTTCATCTTTTAGTTTGATTGACATTGCGTTTTCATCCCCCTTTCCTCCTAACGAAATAAAAATCTGCGTCTTCACGACTCAGTTATGGTAAAAAACAGGGAAAAAGAACATGGATATAATTTATATCTATCCGTTTTATGAGTGTTTAAATACTAAACCAATAATCAAGAATAAACGGTTAAATAATGGTGTTATTTTTGTTCTATATTGTATCATAAGTGTAATGTCTACAAGTGATTGTTTTACGCCTTATTATAAAAGTACCTTCAAGAATTTGGATACAAACAATATCCATGTTTTTTACCTGGTTTCCATGAAGACGGATAAGTATCAGGGGGACAGATATGATGAAAATTCAACGCCATACGGAGTTAATGATATCTTGTAGTTTTTCTTTGTGCTCAAACCAAGTTTCTGCCGAATTTTTCCAGGAAGATCCAAGGGTATTTCTTTTAGATGATATAGCGGGAGCATGTTGGATTTTTCTTGGTCTTCAATTAACTCTAATATCGTTTGAGCATTAATGCCTGTCTCCTTGGATAGATAAAATAAATCCACCTCATATTTCTTATGCAGTGCTTTGAGTAAACTAAGATGAATGAATAGAACCCGTATCTTCTCTAAGTCTTCAAAGTTCGTGTCTTCAAGGTCTGGAGAAGTCTCAATCTTTTTTTTATTGGTTGTGGGCACTACTTTTTCAATGGTTTGGATAGGGGTATTTCCCATAAAAACCTCCAGTGATCTGGCTGTTTTTCGGCCTTTTTTACTCAGTTTCCAGAGATCAAAAGTATATCTTCTATCGTAGGGTTTTGTGGTGGGTTTGCCTCTTTCAGGTGCTTTTTGGACTAGTCCTGCATCTTGTAGTGTGCTTAGCCAGTTGTTTAATTCGACTTTACTGAGTTTATTTTTTTGTTCTTCAAGTATGGACTGTATATCATAGGTTGTTAGATATTCTCTATGTGCGTCTCTTAGCACTAGATATATGTGTCGAGCGTTCTTGCTCTGTAGGGGTCTTATCACATTCTCAAATATTTGATCTAGTTCTTCCCAGTTTGTGGGTTGGAACTTGTCTTTTTGATTAATCTTCGCTCCCTAACTAATATTCAGTTTTTTTCTGAATATTAATATTGCTGATCAGAAAAATCCTGATCATAGAAAAACGGAAACAATATACACAAAAACAACCAAATAAATCAAGGAGATCGATATGCCGAAACCCAAAGTCCTAATAACAAGAAATTTTTTCGACAAAGCCATCGACTTAATTAAAAAAGAAGCAGAAGTGGAGGCCTACCCAAGCGAACTAGACCCAATACCAAGAAACGTGTTGCTTGAAAAAGTCAGAGATATTCAAGGACTACTCCCAATGCTCACAGATAAGATAGATAAAGAGCTTTTGGATAGGGGTAAAGACCTAAAAGTTGTTAGCAATTATGCCGTTGGTTACAATAATATCGATGTACATGAAGCCACCAAACACGGAGTTATGGTGACCAACACGCCTGAGGTACTTACAGACACTACAGCTGACTGCGCGTTCATGCTATTAATGGCTATAAGTCGAAGGCTAGTAGAAGTAGATCAATATGTGAGAGAAGGGAAATGGGTTAAAGCTTGGGGTCCCAAAATGCTACTTGGATCGGATATAACTGGAAAAACCTTGGGAATAATTGGTTTAGGGAGAATAGGAAAAGCCATGGTCCCTAGGGCCAGAGGCTTCAATATGGACATACTGTATCATAACAGGAAAAGAGACCTAGAAGCAGAGCAACTGGGGGTAGAATACAGGAGTCTGGATGAGATACTAATGGAAAGTGATTACATCAGTCTACACGTACCATTATCAAAAGAAACAAAACACCTCATAGGCGAACCAGAACTAAAAAAGATGAAAGCGACAGCATATCTCATAAACACTTCCCGTGGACCCGTAGTAGATGAAAAAGCGTTAACTGAGGCACTTAAAAAAGGGTGGATAAAAGGAGCAGGGCTTGACGTACATTACGAGGAACCAACAGATCCCGACAACCCGTTACTAGAGCTTTCTAATGTCATAGTGGCTCCACACATAGGGAGCGCAACCATAGAGACTAGGTTGGCCATGGCTATGAAAGCAGCTACTAACCTGATAACAGCGTTAAAGAGCGAAAAGCCACCAGATCTCATTAACCCCGAGGTTTTGGAGTAAATTTCGTTTTTTGACGCATATTTTCTTTCCTAATACCCCTAGGGTAAGTGAAGGTAAAATACCAATTGATTTTAAGACTTGTGAATTTTTTTATGTCTTTCATAAAGTCCTATGAAAAACATCTAAACACGTTTTTTGTAACAGAGTTTTGAGACAAAGTACTATAATTCCCCTCTCTCATACCTTTCTCTAAGAACATTTAGCATATCAGCCACCATAGTCTTCAAGCCAAAGTCTGGAGACCAACCCCATTCCTCACGGGCAGCACTATCATCAATAGATTTTGGCCAAGAATCAGCAATTTTTTGCCTAAAATCAGGCTCATAAGTGATCGTAAACTCAGGAATATGAGTCTTTATCTCAGCCGCCAACTCCTCTGGGCTGAAGCTTAATGCACCCAGATTAAAGTCTGTATGATGCTCTAAGATCTCGACCGGTGCATCCATCAACATCTGGAAGGCTTTGAGACAGTCAGGCATGTATATCATAGGCAAAGTTGAATCCGGTTTCAGAAAACACGTGTATTTTTGATTTTTTATGGCCTCGTAGAATATTTCAACAGCGTAATCAGTCGTTCCTCCGCCGGGGGGCGAAACACTACTGATCACCCCGGGTAATCTTGCGCCTCTTATATCTACACCCCATTTTTCATAGTAGTAATTGCCTAAAAGCTCTCCAACCACTTTGGTAATACCATATATTGTTCTCGGCTTTAAGACAGTTTCCTGAGGAGTTTCAATTTTTGGCGTTTCAGGCCCAAACGCAGCTATACTGCTTGGATGGAATATCTTCGATATTTTTCCCTTTTTTGCTACGGCGAGTATATTGCAGAAACCCTCTATGTTTACTTTCCACGCTAATTCTGGTTTCTTCTCCCCCACCGCACTCAATATGGCCGCTAGGTGATATGTGGTATCTATGTCATATTGTTTAACTAGTTCATTTACTCTTTCTTGTTCTAAAACATCCAGTTCCTCGTAGTTGCCTCTAAAATCATCATGGGGATCACGTATATCTGTAGCTAGAACATTATCGATCCCGTATCTATCCTGCAGATCTTCTACAAGTTCAGAACCTATCTGGCCCATGGCGCCAGTTACTAAAACTCGTCTAATGTCTCCACCCATCAGAACCATCAAGAATCTTGGACTCTTGTGTTTAAAACAGTTACCATATATAAGCAGGATTACTTGTTTACGGGTGAAAGACTGGTTATGTCCCATAATTCTGTTACAAAAAAATCGGGATATCGGAAAAAATTAAACATAAGCCAAGATAACAATCTATGAAGGTTACACTATGAGAGATCCAATAAGTTTTCTCCGGGAAGAATACCAGGAACTAGTAGAAAAAGCTCTTGACTGGAGACTCAAAAAATTAGAAGGCGCTAGCGAACTAGTTACAACCGTTGATGGCAGAGAAGTCCTAGTCCTTTGCTCAAATAATTATCTAGGATTGGCAACTCATCCCAAACTTAAGCAAGCAGCACTAGAAACGATAAGAGAATATGGTGTAGGTTCAGGTGCGGTTCGAGCCATAAGCGGTAACATGGACCTCCATATGGAATTGGAGAACCGTTTAGCCAAATTCAAGAACGCTGAAGCTAGCTTAACATATCCTACAGGGTTCATGGTGAACAGCGGGTTGATACCCCAACTTGTGGATAAAGAAGATCTGATTATCAGTGATGAACTTAACCACGGTAGTATAATTGATGGAGTAAGACTAAGCAGAGCAGATAAAACTGTCTATAAACACAATGATATGGTTGATCTCACCCAAAAACTAGAAGAAGGTGAGAAAAATGATCCACGAAGGATACTAATCATAACTGATGGGGTTTTCAGCATGGACGGTGACATGACCCCGTTAGACAAAGTAGTCAAACTAGGTAAAGAGCATGGAGCCATGATTTACGTGGATGATGCACACGGAGAAGGCGTATTAGGGGAAGGTGGCAGAGGTATTGTAAGCCACTTCAACCTGACTCATGAGGATTTACATGTGGAGATGGGTACCTTTAGTAAGGCCTACGGTACGATAGGGGGGCACATATCCGGCTCTGAGAACTTGATAAACTTTGCGTATAATAAGAGTAGAACTTGGCTTCTCAGTAGCTCGCATCCACCAGCGGTAGCAGCAGCCACAATAGCAGCAATCGATATACTAGAGAATGAGCCAGAACACGTGGATAATCTTTGGAAGAACACTGAATATTTCAAGAAGGCCGTAATAGATTTGGGATTTGACACAGGTAACAGTCAGACACCAATTATACCCATTATAGTGGGTGAGAGTCACAAAGCCAAAGCCTTAGCCGATAAACTCTACGAGCAAGGAGTATACGTTGTCCCGATAGTGTACCCCATGGTGGCAAGAGAGCTTTCAAGAATCAGGGTACAGATGCATGCAAAGTTAACAACCGAGCAACTTGATTCTGTTATAGAGAAAATTGAGGATATCGGTCAAGATCTCGATATAATTTAAGGCTCTTACCCCTCCTTTTTCATCAAAAGTCCACTAGTGATTATGGCTCAAAGAATGCGGTTAAAGGCGTTCCTCTTTTTTGCTTCAGTATTTCTGAACATTCCTGGGGTGTTAATGGTTTGTATTCGTAACCAAGCTGCTTGAGTAACTCAGATCCATTATCAGTAATATCGGGTGCCACAAGTATTCCTCGAACTTTTCTACTATCATCCAGATCTATTACATCCATGTATTTTTTCAACTGCTCAACTGCCTTCTTATTGGCCTTCACACGCTTTATCTCAACAACAGCCAATATATCATCCGCATCATACCCTATGATATCTATAAAACCAGGGTCTACAGCCATCTCTTTAGTCATTGGCCTAAACCCAGGCTCCAAAATATCTGGTTTGAATAAGATAGCCTCCTGCATCTCTTTCTCCGTAGCGTATAACGTAAAATCACCGTTATCCACCAAGTCCAATACAGCCACCATTTGGATCGTAGTTAGAGAAATCACCATGGACTCACGTTCTTTCCTACGAAAAACCCGGATAACCAACCCATCTTTACTTATTCTAGTATTGAAAATACTTCCAGAGGGCTGCCAGTTAACGGGGGAATAATCCTTTGGGCGGTGAACTAAGGCAGAGCCATCTGGTTTGAAGATTATAAGGCGCTCGCCTTCTTCTAACTTGCTGCTTGCTCTCCCATCATAGTCCACTGTACATGAACCAGCTATAACCACTGTACGATGCCTTGCTATACCTCTCTTTATAGCTTTTTTCGCTCCCTCTAGGTTTGGGTTCTGTAATATTATTTGTCGTTTCGGTGACTCCATGTGTTAACCTACTTCAGTTATGATTGTTGTCCAAGCTGCGTTCATCTTTTGATCATATACCCTTAGATGCGATGGCGCATCATCCAGTAAGAATGTGCCATGACCAGGGAATAGTCTTCGCGGAGAGATCTCAATAAGCTTCTCGATACTATCTTTCCAGTCTTGAAGATCAAATCCAGGTCCATTAATGTAACCTAGCCTACCCGAGGCACTTATAATATCCCCTGAGAGAAGGCTCTTAACACCCGCGTCCTCGAAAAGGAAGCTAATACATCCTGGGGTATGTCCCGGGGTATGTACAACCTCTATTCTTATGTCTCCAACATTTACAATATCACCGTCTTTAACAATATCGTCTATAGAAACTGCTTTGAACTTTAATCCTCTTTCCTGAGCCATAGAATATAGGCTAAATTCGTTTAGTTTCTCTATAGCTTCTCTATCAGTTGGATGACATAAAATGGCTGTTCCGGTCTCCTCTTTGATGTCATAGTTACCCCCTATATGATCGAAGTGACAGTGGGTGATCAAAGTTTTCGTAATCTTCATAGGATCTAGTCCATCTTTCCGAACATTATCAAGTATGGAAGGAATACCATAGCCACCACCAGTATCAATCAGAGCACACTCATCTCCACCATTAACTAGGTACACATTACAGTCCCCGGTCGGAGATAGACCATAAGCAGAACCACCAACCAGATAAACACGTTCAGTGAGCTTCATAATATCACGCAAACCTTAAAGCCGCCGAGATTTTTAATATATTTCGCTTAAAAAACGAGTAAATTGAGGCCATTTTCGTTATGGATATGATTTATATCCAGGATCCATGATCGATCCCTCGATCCCCCCCTCTGTAGTAACGTGATCTTTACACGTATTTTGCATGTCGAAGCAATATGGTATGTAAGATCGATGTAACTTCGAAGAAATTCTTTGACGCCTTATAATAAATATACCTTCAAGATTATGGATATAAACAATATACATATGTATTAAGTGCTTGGATGGGTTTAAACATTGATTAGATTTGTTTACAATCATTTTTCAGGTCCTATGGGTATTAGAAGAACGACACTTTTGTTTAAGCATTTAATTAACTAATTATAAACCTCAATAGGATCAACTCCATCTTTTAATAGTAAAAATTGTAGGGCGTTATTACTCTTAGGAACTTCACTTATAGTAAACCCATTACGTTTAAAGACATAATCAAGTATGCTTATTGGGGTTACGCTTACACCAAATTCCTTAGAATATGGTTGATGAGACTTTTCCAATAATTGATCGTTATATTTGTGTCTGATATATTCACATGGTTTGATGTTTAGGAAAAAAATAAAGAGTGGGTTATTCCTCAAACTGTGCCTGGAAACGGGTCTCCATTTCAGGATAATAGTTTGAGTTAAACTCATCCAGTTTCTCGGGGTGTGTTAACTTTACGTGGAAGCGAACTCCGCCCGGGCTTGCAGATTTTCTGTCACAATAAGGACATTGAAACTGCGTCATTTGTTCTGTCAAGATACCAGCTCCAACTAAATATTGTAAATACTAGTTATAACAGTTTGTACATTGATCAAGGATCTTAACCTTTTTGATAAATATTTTCAAGCTCTAAACCCTAGGGTAAATCACCAAGAAAACCTTACTTAGGACCTACTTTTTACCTAGTTTTCAGCAACTTCAGGTTCTATCACCAATAATATGAAGAGAACTCCTATGACCGCTAGAGCAGCGGCTAGAATAATCCATGGTAGAGAGTTATCGTATTTATAGAGGTATCCGCTCAGGAAAGTACCCATAGTCTGCATAGTCATTCCTAAGACTCCGCTTCCCCATGCTCCTCGCATTAACCATATACCCCCTCCTCCGATAGATGATAACACTCTGCCCCGTTGTTCTCTCGGCGTCATGTCCGCGAAGAGACTTTGGAAGGCTGGGTTCATGAAGCTATTTGTTAGGGTTGTTATTGCTGCGAGTATTACCACATGCGTGAATGTTGTACATAATAAAAAAAGGTAGCATTGAACTGCTCCAAGTATTAAACATACACCGGCTATTTTCTTTTTACTGTACCTATCTACTACACTTCCTGCAGGTATACCCAGGACCACACTTACTAATCCGGAAGTCATCATAACTTTACCCCATTGCGTAACAGTTAATCCAATAATTTCCTGTGCACGAATAACCCAGAAACTACTAACCAGTGAAGCGAAAAAAACGCTGCTAGAAACTAAAAAAGATAAAACATAGAGCTTTTTCGGGATAACACTGAGTACTTGAAATAAGCTATTATATGCCTCAAACACTAACCTAGGTATCTTACTCAAGGTTAACTCTAGTTTCTTAGGGTTTTTGACAGTCTCTTTCAATGCCTTAAACCTAAATAATGCTATAGCTGATGCGATCCAGAAACTAGCAAAGTATAATCCATGCATAGCTCTGTCAATACCAAAGGTATCAATCAACCAGCCTCCAATAACTGGAGCCGCTAACCCAAAGGCGCTTGGAATAGCAACTGTAGCCGCGAAGCCAATACCCCTTTTCTCCGGTGGTATACTGTCCGCGATCAGGGCTTGACGTGCTGGAAAATAGAATGTAACGAGGTTCTGTATAAAAATTCCAATTGCCAGCCATTGCCAAGTACTAGTAAATGCGGGTATCAGGAAGGCAGAGGCATACCCGAAGGTCATGTAGCTGATCAGTTTGATTCTACCCTGATAATCAGCAATATATCCTCCAAGAGGGTATAGTATTAAACTAGCAGCGGTTCCGATTGACATAATAATACCAATTGTCTCGTAGCTTCCACCCAAATGAATTACATAGACAGGTAAGAAAGGCCAGATAATATCAATGGTGGATCGCCAAACACATTCACAAATAGTCATAACGAGAACATTGCCTTTCATAAAATCAAAAATATCCCTAATAAACGACACATGTATCACTTAATGCCCACTTAGATGGATTTATTCGATAAAAGGTTAACCACACCGCTTTTAACCGAGATAGAAAATATGATAAACGATACGATATGGCAGCCAAGAAAGAAAAAATATCCTGGATAACATGTCCAGACTGTGGTAGTAAAATAGGGATAGTAATATCCGTGGGTAAGT
>CAZLHA010000063.1:0-12832 GCA_964559155.1 uncultured Candidatus Bathyarchaeia archaeon
GTTGAAGTTATTACTACAGATCACCAGCATGTTGATGTTTCGCCTAGCTGCATGGATTAAGTGATTACCGCCTATTGCGAAGAGATCCCCGTCTCCACTTATCACAACTGGTTTTAGTTCTGGCTTACTCACGCTGATCCCTGTAGCGAAGGGGAGGGCTCTACCGTGGGTGGTGTGGAATGCGTCTGTGTTCACGTAACCTGATGCTCTACCAGCACAGCCTATTCCTGATACGGTGACTATCTTATCCAGATCATAGTCCAGTTCATGGAGTGCCTGAACATAGCTCTTCAATATGATACCAAGACCACAGCCAGCACACCATATATGGGGCAGCCTGTCCATCCTAAGGTAATCTTCCAGTACGTGGTCTAACTCCTCAGTCATTTTCCCAGCCTCCTTATTTTCTCCAGTATCTCTAATGGTGTAGGCGGGTTCTCACCTAGTTTAGGTATAAACTCAACAGGAGTAGGCTTTACTGTTCTCTCCACTTCTCTAACCAGTTGTCCATAGTTCATCTCGGATACAACGACACCCTTGACACCCGAGGCGACTTCCAATAGTTTTTCCTCGGGAAAAGGCCACAGTGTTATTAGTCTAAGAAGCCCTGCTTTTACCCCTTCTTCTCTTGCTTGACGAACGGCTGAGGCCGCTGACCTCGCAGTAACCCCGTAGGCTACAACAAGAACATCACAGTCACGGGCATAGGATTCCTCGGTCAATATGATCTTATCCCTGTTTCTACGAACCTTGTCACAGAGCCTCCTGACCAGTTTGTCCTGGGTTTCTACGCTCATATCCGGGTATCCTTTCTCATTATGGGTTAACCCAGTGCTGTAGAACCTATATCCCTCCCCGAAGCAAGCCATAGGGGGTACAAGTGATTCATCAGTAGCGTAGGGTTCATACGTATCAGGAGAAACAGTTGGTTTCTTCCTGTTCACTAACGCCAATTCCTTTTCTTCTGGAATCTCCAGTCTCTCATACATGTGTCCTAGATTAGCATCAGATAAGAGAAAGACAGGGGTACGATAAATTTCTGATAGATTAAACGCCTTGATGGTGAGATCGAAAGTCTCCTGAACAGACTGGGGTGCTAAAGCGATCATCTCCACGTCCCCGTGCACACCCCATCTACACTGCATCACGTCCCCTTGCGCCCCTTTCGTGGGCTGCCCTGTGCTGGGACCACCCCTCATAACATTTACAATAACACAGGGTGCCTCGGTCATCACGGCTAAGCCAATGTTCTCCAGCATAAGACTGACACCGGGTCCACTTGTAGCGGTCATGGCTTTCATCCCTGAGAAACTGGCACCCAACACAGACGCTATTGCACCTATCTCATCCTCAAACTGAACGAATCTTCTACCCAATCTTGGGAATCTCTCAGCTATTCTTTCGGATATCTCTGTAGCCGGAGTAATGGGGTATGCTGCGAAATAGTTGCATCCCGCGGATATGGCTCCCTCAGCACAGGCCCAATCCCCATGAACAAAGTGGTTACCATGTAGCACGCTTTTATTACTCATTCCTTTTCTTCCTCCATAGTGATAGCAAAATCGGGGCAGATCATAATGCAGAGTCCGCATGATATGCACGCGTCCTCGTTGGCTATTCGTGGTAAGGTTACACCTTTCTCATTTAATTCATTAGACCTTTCGAATACTTTCTTGGGGCAGAATTCTATACAGTACCCACAGCCTTTACATAATGACTTGTTAAGTTTTACCTTCTTCTCGGGCAAGTAGACAACCTTCAATTACTAATTTTTATTGTCTATATAGATTAAAGAGTTTATCATTTTACCAATAAAGGAAGTTTGTATAAACATCTGTTAAGCAAATGAGTGAGAAACCTTTAAAAAAATCGACGTATGGAGTTGAAACTGGATTATTTTTAAACTCCCTTAAATAGTTAAGAGATCTGAGATCTCCTCCTTCTCCAAGGTAATATTACCATATACAATTCCGATGACGCCTGAATAGAGTAAACTCTTCTTAAGATTCTTGAACTCATCGGGTTCTATAATCTCTGCTTCAACCAGTTTTTCACGCACCACATCTTGACTGATATGTTTATGCTCTGAGCTACATATTATGCGTAGAAACGCTAGCTCCTTATCATTGAACTTGGATATATCAGTCAACTAGAACCCTAGTAATGTATGGACATCGGTTATTATAGGATTTACCAAAAATACGCATTAAACCGGAAACCAATCTAAAAAAAGGAGACTAAATTGTTAGTCCGTGGTAACCTCGACCAATGATTCCAAACGGTCATAGTATCCAAGGACCTCATGTCCCTTGGCGGTGATGGAATATTTTCTTACTCGTTCAGAGATCTGATTCTCATCTACATATCCCTTGTTTACTAGGATATCAAGTGTTCTTTGGAGCGAGTTCCAGCTTAGGTTTGAAGCGTACATGATTCTTGTTGGTCTGTCCTCACCCTCACCTATGACCTTCAAGACATCTATGGCAATTTTGAAACTGGATCTACGTGGGCTCAATTTCAAGGATGACTTACTATCTGCTTATTATAGGATTATTATCCTCTAAGACAGATTTGAGATATATAGATAGAAAATATAGAAGAGATATGGATTGTGGGTTTAGATTTGTTTCTTCAGGAGATCGCCCAGTATCTTAATGCCTTCCACGATATCATCCACGCTTGGGTGGCTATAGTTCAGCCTTATGTGGTTGTGAGTATCACTGGTGTAAAAGTTACTTCCAGGTATGTATGCTACCCCGGCATTCACTGCATCCATAAGTAACTCGGTGGCGTTGACAGATTCTGGTAACTCTACCCAGAGGAATAAACCCCCTTTAGGATGATTCCACTCCGATTTTTCAGGGAAATAAGAATCCATAGACTCCAGCATAACATCACGTTTCTTCCTGTAAACCTTCTTCATTTTCTCAATCTGCTCATCCACAACACCCTTCTCAAAGAGCTTGGCCGCAGCGTACTGACTTATCAACGGGTTGCTGATGATTGTGCTGCTCTTTGCCTCGGTCATCTTCATAATGAATTCTTCGTGACCGCAGAGCCAACCGATCCTCATACCGGGACTCACGATCTTGCTGAATGTACTGGTGTAGAGAACCCTGTTCTCGTCATCCAATCCTTTTAAAGGGGTGGGCATGGGGCCCTCGAAACTGATGTATCCATATGGGTTGTCTTCAAGAATGAGGAAATCATGCTTCTTGGCTAGTTCTATTATCTTTTTTCTGCGCTCTATTGGCATCATACTGCTGGTTGGGTTCTGGAAGCTTGGAATAATGTATACCAGCTTAACCTGTTTACCCTCGGATTCTACTTGTTTCACGGTCTCCTCTAATGCTTCGGGTATCATACCATCTTTATCCAGCTCCGCTTCCCTGATATCAGGTTCCTGAGTCTCAAAAGCGGATAAAGCTGAGAGATAAGTCGGTGACCCAACGATGATAACATCGCCTTTATCAAGGAACACTCTGGAGACCAGATCCAGTGCCTCCTGGCTTCCTGTTGTTATTAACAGCTCCTTATATGGGTCCACATTAATGCCATGACTCTTCATCCATTCACTAAGCTCCTCTCTGAGGGACTGATAACCCCTAGTGCCACCGTATTGGAGCATTACTTTCCAGTCATCCTCAGTTGCCTCATTTAGGACGGTCTTAACATCTCTCCATGGGAAGCTCTCTTCATCATACATTCCACCGGTTAAACCGATGATCTTCTTTCCTTGTCGTTTAAGCTCCTCAGCAGCCAATACAACAGTGGTTAATACCCCTGGCTCGTAGGATGCACCCAGCTTTGAATAAAATTTCTCGGTATTCATTTCTTTCAAGGAGATAAAGTGAGTAATGGTATATCTGTTTTCGGCTTCAAAAATGTAACAAGTATTAATAAGCTACCAGAGCGTTAACAACTCTTTTATCTTTAGCTGAGAAATATACCAGAGTTCAGATGGAAAGCGCGCCGGAAGACCATGAGGTTTCTCAAGACGCTCTATCAAACCAGAAACCAGCCTTACTACTAAAATCGATAAACCGGCTCGAAACTGAGAAAAAATATTCTAGGTGGTATAGATGACAGAGGACCCTGATATTAAAGGCCTAGCGTTGGCCGATGGAGACTCAAAGGGAGGTAAAAATGTTGCCAACTGGAGAGTATATAGACCTGAGATAGATTACGACAAATGTATAGCATGCAGGTTATGCGCAAGTTACTGCCCCGAAGCTGCTGTAAAAATGGTGGATAATAGACCTGAGATAGATTACAGGTTCTGCAAAGGATGTGGAATATGTGCTTATGAATGTCCCCAGAACGCCATCGAGATGAAACTGGAGGCATAATAAGAATGAGTAAGCATTTCGACGTTATACCGGGAAATAAAGCAGTGTCCCACGGTGTACGCCTTGCCCGGGTGGAAGTAATACCAGCCTATCCCATCACTCCGCAGACCACTATAGTAGAGTACCTCGCTGAATTCGTATCCAACGGAGATCTCGACGCCGAGTACATCCACACGGAGGGAGAGCATAGCTGTATGGGAGCTGCTGTCGGAGCATCTCTAGCAGGCGCACGTACATTCACAGCTACCTGCAGCCAAGGACTAGCCTACATGCACGAAGTCGTAGCTCAAGCCACCAATTATAGGACACCCATAGTCATGGCTGTGGCGAACAGGACTCTCGGCTGGTACTGGGCACTAGGCCCGGATTATAGTGATGTACAGCCTGAGTTAAACTTGGGCTGGATAGTGTCATTTGTAGAATCCAACCAAGAATGCCTCGACACTACACTACAGCTCTACAAGGTAACTGAAGATCACAGAGTCCTCCTCCCCGCCATGATGAATCTAGACGGCTTCTACCTCAGTTACAGCCATGAGCGAGTTAATATCCCAAGCCAGACACTAGTGGATGATTGGCTGCCAAGATATGATCCTCCCTATCCGGTTGATCCAACTGTAAACAATAAGGTACCTACAGGAATCCTGGATGCACCACTACACACCAAATACAGGAGACTTCACGAAGAAATACTCGAAGGAACTAAAAAGATCATTAAGGAAGTGGATAATAGCTTTGGTGAGGTCTTTGGAAGAAGCTACGGGGGATTGATAGAGGAGTACAGGTGTGAGGAAGCTGATTGCTTGCTTGTCACAGCGGGATCCATGACCACTGCAGCTAGAAGAGCTGTTGATAGGCTTAGAGACGAGGGGGAAAAGATTGGACTAGTCAAAGTGAGGTTCCTACGGCCATTCCCCAAAGATGAATTCAAACGGATAGCGCAAAAAGTGCGAACAATCGGCGTGGTGGATAGGATGATTCAGCACGGCACAGGAGGAGGAATGATATTCAACGACCTCAGGGCAGCCATATGTAACCTTGATGAAAAATGTCTGGCCATCAACTTCATCACGGGACTTGGCGGTGAAGATATACCAATAGATGACCTGTATCAGATGGGAAAAAAGGTCATCAAAACAGCGAAGAGAGGAAAGATCTATAAAGAAATCGAGTTCATCGAGCACACACCTAGTAAACCAGAGAAACCCATAGAATTAGAGCAGGATAACCCCATCTATCCCAGCAGTCAGGGATGTGATGGTTGTGGAAGTAGCATAATCATTAGACAGGTTATGGATATACTGGGAGATAACACGGTAATAGTCAACCCACCAAGCTGCAGCGTCATCAATTATTCCCCAGTGGCTAGAAACCCGTGGATACTTGCAAACTTTGCAGCTGGTGGAGCATACGCTAGTGGCCTGTTAAGGGGTTTGAAAGCTAGAGGAAAAGCCGATGAAGTCTATGTTGCAGGTTACGCGGGTGATGGAGGCACAGTAGATATTGGTCTCCAGAGTCTAAGTGGTGCCGCAGAGCGTAACGAGAGTTTCATCTGGATCTGCTACGACAACGAGGCCTACATGAACACGGGCATACAGCGAAGCGGAAGCACACCTATATACAGTGATACCACAAGCACGCCAAGCGGCAAGGAGTGGAGCGGTAAACCTACCAGACGCAAGAATATGGCCATGGTTATGGCAGCTCATAGAATACCTTACATAGCTACAGCTAGCCTAGCGTATATCCCGGATCTGAGGAGAAAGATCAAAAGAGCAGCCGAAGTTACCCGAAACGATGAGGGAATGGCCTTCATTCATGTTCATCAACCATGCACTACTGGATGGTATTTTCCTCCAGAGAAGACGGTAACTATTGGAAGACTTGCAGTACAAACCGGGGCATGGCCAGTTATGGAGATAGATCACGGCGGATTGAAGATAAACGTGAAGCCACAGGAATTAAAGCCAGTTCGAGAATATCTAGAGCCCCAGAAGAGGTTCAGACATGTTTCAGATGATCAAGTGCTTGACCTTGAAACCATGCTTCAGAGAGACTGGAACGGGCTCCTAGAAATGGAGAAATATGATAAACTCCCATGGTTTTAACCCATAAATCTATTTACAATATATATTTTTTTGATGATTAAGAGTAAGTGTTATTACTGAATAATTCAATTTCTATAGAGTCGAGATGATTTGGGCAACAAACCCCAAAAAAGCCCTTCAACCCGACATCATACTTTTGAGGAAATAAAAATGGTAGAGGAAATTAGGCTTCACGGCATGGGCGGACAAGGCGTAGTCGCTTGTGGTGAACTCATTGCGATAGCAGCAAGCTATGAAGATCAGTTCTGCCGCGCGTTCCCAATGTATGGCAGCGCTCGTAGGGGAGCACCCGTACTTGCGTTCGCCCAAATAGGAGACGAGAGCGAAGCAACACGCTCCATGATTTACCACCCTGAGTATCTTCTTGTACTGGATCCATTAATGCCCGAGCAGATGGATATCACTGAGGGCTTGAAGGAAAAAGGAGTAGTAATGTGGAATACGAAGAAAAACCCTGACGAAACAAAAGAAATATTCGGTAAAGATCTACGAAGCGTTGGAGTCGTGGATGCGACAGGAATTGCAGTTGAGATAATTGGAAGACCCATTCCCAACACGACAATGCTTGGAGCCTTCGCGAAGACCACTGGCTTACTAAAAATGGAAAGCATATTCAAAGCAATCGACAAGAGGTTCCCCGAGAAGATAGCAGTTCCAAACAAGAAAACAGCTCAGGCTGGTTTCGATAAGGTTGTCGTCAAGGAGTTCTAGGTGGAAATAAGTATGGTTCAAGATAAATCACAGATTCGTGGATTCGGGCTGAATGATATAAGCGATAAAGGCGGCAAATATGTAGCCAACTGGCGGGTCTATAAACCCGTTATAGACAAGGAAGGATGCATCGGGTGCGGCTTATGCATCAGTTACTGCCCCGAGGAAGCCATAAGCAAGGATGAAGACGGCAAAGCTGAGATAGATTACAGGTTCTGTAAAGGATGCGGGATATGTGCTAACGAATGCCCACAGAAGGTTATCATAATGGAGAAAGAGGAGGAAGCATAATGACGCAAGAATTTGATGTTATGCCTGGAAACAAGGCAGTAGCTCACGGAGTACGACTGGCGCGGACAGAGGTGGTGCCAGCGTTCCCGATTACACCCCAGACCACAATCATCGAATACATCAGCGACTTTGTGGCTGATGGAAAACTTGACGCAGAGTACGTCCACACAGAGGGGGAACACAGCTGCATGGCCGTGGCTGTAGGCTCCTCAATGGCAGGCGCACGTACATTCACAGCCACTTGCAGCCAGGGACTAGCCTACATGCATGAAGTCGTGGCCCAAGCAGTCAACTATAGATGCCCCATAGTCATGGCGGTTGCTAATAGAACATTAGGCTGGTACTGGAGTCTAGGCCCCGATTATAGCGATATTATGCCTGAGATGAATCTCGGTTGGCTGGTTAACTTTGTTGAGACAAACCAGGAATGCCTAGACATGACCTTGATGAACTATAAGATAGCCGAGGATTACAGGGTACTATTACCCACCATGATGAGCTTGGATGGTTTCTATCTGAGCTACAGTCAGGAAAGAGTATACCTGCCTGACCAAGATTCTGTGGATGAGTGGTTACCCACATACGAGGCTCCGTTCCCAGTGGACCCAACACTCAGCAAGGCATGGCCAACAGCATCACTCCCATCCCAGATGCACACACCTATGAGGAAAGAATATGAGGGAATACTGAAAGACGCTAAGAAGGTAATAGCAGAAGTAGACAAGAGCTTCGGTGAGACCTTTGGAAGAAGCTATGGCGGCATGGTGGAGAAATACAGGTGCGAAGATGCTGACAGCATCATGGTCACCATGGGAAGCATGACCACAGCGGCTAGAAGAGCAGTAGACAGGCTCAGAGATAATGGAGAGAAGATTGGCCTACTTAAGCTAAGATTTATGAGGCCCTTCCCCAACGAGGAACTCATAGAATTGGCTGAGCAGGTGGATAGCATCGGTGTCGTTGACCGAGTCGTGATGCATGGAACAGGCGGCGGAATGGCTTTCCAGGACGTTAAATCAACCCTGTACAATACAGGTATCAGGATACCGGTTCAGAATTTCGTGACGGGACTGGGAGGTGAAGACATACCCATAGATGACCTATATCAGATGGGAAAGAAGGTCATCAAGAACAAGGGGAAAAGACTGGACGAAGAAGTAGAATTCGTATCTCATGAATTCCCTGGAGGTGCACCACCAGTAGAGATAGAAAACGAGAGCTGTATGCACCCTGGTAGTGATGGTTGCGCGGGATGTGGTGCGAGTATCATAGTGAGAACTCTGCTGAATACCCTCGGTGAGAACACCGTGGTGATTAACCCACCAAACTGTAGCGGAGTAAACTATGGAGCTGTAGTCAAAGTACCCTGGGTCTTAGCGAACTTCGCTGCCGCAGCAGCCTACGAGACAGGAGTATACAGGGCATTCAAGGCCAAGGGAAAGGCAGACAAGGTCTATGTAACCAGCTACGCGGGTGACGGGGGAACTTACGATATTGGCCTCCAATCCATTAGCGGAGCCGCTGAGCGTGGAGAATCCATAATCTGGCTATGCTATGACAATGAGGCGTACATGAACACGGGCATACAGAGAAGCGGAAGCACACCAGAGTTCGCAGCCACAAGCACGACACCGGTTGGCAGCAAGTGGAAAGGAAAACCCCAGCGGCGCAAGAACATGCTAATGATCATGGCGGCTCATAGGATCCCGTATATAGCCTCAGCCAGCCTAGCGTATATTCCAGACTTTAAGAGAAAGATCAAGAAAGCAGCGGAGGTCACTAGAAACGGTGAAGGCTTGGCTTATATCCAAGTACATCAGCCCTGCCCAACCGGTTGGTATTTTGATCCAGCAAAGACAGTGGAGATAGGTAAACTAGCGGTGCAGACAGGCGCTTGGCCTATAGCAGAGATCGACCACGGGGAATTCAAGATTAATGTCAAACCCCGCGAGTTAAAGCCAGTAAAAGAGTACCTTGATCCACAGAGAAGATTCCGTCACATTGATGAAGAGTTATTGGAGATTATTCAAGGTCACATCACTGAGGACTGGGAGACCTATCTAAAACTGGATAAAGATGGAAAGCTACCTTGGTATTAACCTCCTTTTTTTATTTTAAAATACACACCCGAAATACTTCTAATCAATAACCCACTAATCATATAACATGCCTAAGATAATCAAAAGAGAAGATGTCGAAGCCTTAGCCATCGGTGGAACCATACTAGGCGGAGGTGGAGGAGGATGGCCAGAGATGGGTCGCAGAGACGGAAATCTAGCCCTCGACATAGGGAAAATAGAGTTATACAACCCAGAAGAAGCAGACCAAGATTGGTCAGTTATTACAAGCGCAGCTCTAGGAGCCCCAACTGAGCCTGGGGAGACAAAACCCATGCACTTCATTAAAGCAGCTCAACTGCTCAGAGACGCCGGTGTAGAGTTTCAAGGCCTTATCGCCGCTGAAAACGGTGGACAGAACAGCTTCGGGGGATGGGTGATAGCGGCAGCACTGGGGCTACCAGTAGTGGATACGCCAGGTGATGGTCGTGCTCATCCTACGGCGTTAATGGGTAGCATGGGGCTCCATAAGACCAAGTATGATAGCGTCAAGGTAGGAGTCACAGAGGGAAGTGAGATCATCTCATGGGGAACCCTTGAGACCACCGGAGCAGCTATCAGGGCACAGGCAAGATACATGAAGGCACTAGTAGCCATGGTAAGAGACCCTGTACCTGTTAGTTACACCAAGAAACATGGGGCACCGGGGGCCATCAAACTAGCAATAGATCTAGGTTACGAGTACTTGGAAGCAGGAGACAAATCATATGATCGAGTCAAGGCATCAACAGAGTTTCTAGAAGGCGAATTGATCTGTAAAGCAGAGATCACTAAGAAAACTATTGAAGCCCGTGGCGGATTCGATGTAGGGTTAATGAATCTCCAATCAGAGGATGCTGAATGGGAGCTAAGCTACGTCAACGAGTACATGACACTAGAGGAAGATGATGAGAGGCTGGCAACCTTTCCCGATCTGATGACTACATTCAATGAACAAGGAGAACCAGTGACAAGTGCGGCACTTGAAGAAGGCCAGATCATATATCTAGTAAATGTACCAAAGGAGAAGATATCAGTAGGAGACGGGAACAAGTACTCTGACACATATACGCCCATAGAGGATGCTCTCGGTAAACCCATGGTTAAATATCTGAGTGAATATCTTCTGGATTAACCACTATTCTTTTACTCTTCTCCAACCATTACAGATATGGTGGAATACTTGTCAAATGTCGAATTAACCCCAGCGGAGCAAAAAGTCTACGAAAAAGTCTGCAAAGGAGACTTGATGTGTAAACAACTTACTCCAAGGGAGAGCGGCGCAGTACCCAGCCTAGTTAGAAAAGGCATGGTTGAGATCTATAAACGAAATGTATCACCTAGTAAGGGAAAAAAGTTCAAGTTTCTGAGACTTAAAACCTAAATTTTTTTCATCACATAACTGGTTTTAAACCCTCATCAGGGAATTATATATTTGTGAATAGTAGTGCATGATATAGTTCTCAAAAACGGGAAAATCTTGGATGGTACAGGAAACCCTTGGTACCGTGCTGATTTAGCCATTCAGGGTGACGAGATAGTAGAGATAGGGAAGAACCTTGACGGTAGACAAGTTATCGATGCCTCAGATCACATCGTTTCACCGGGATTCATTGATATACATAGTCACAGTGATCTACCTGTCTTAATAGATCCCAAGGCTCAGAGCAAGATTAGACAAGGAGTAACCACAGAGGTAATTGGGCAATGCGGCAACTCAGCCGCCCCCATGTATAAAGATGTAAAGGAATACCGTGAGAAATATTACAGCAGCAGGGTACCAGAAGATTTCCAATATGATTGGACCACCATGGAGAGTTATCTAAATAGATTAGAAAAACAAGGCATCGCAGTCAACATTGCCCCGGTTGTGGGTCATGGAACAATCCGTCAAAATGTAATGGGATACGAGAACAGAGTCCCCACAGAAAACGAACTCAAGGAAATGAAGAAACACGTCAGAGACGCTATGAGGGATGGAGCATGGGGTATGAGCACTGGACTCATTTATCCACCCAGTGTATACGGTGAACAGCCAGAGATCACCGAATTAGCCAAAGTAGTCGCAGAATACAATGGAGTCTACTTCAGTCACATCAGAGGAGAAGCTGACACTCTACTAGAAGCCGTGATAGAAGCCTGTGAGATAGGAAGAAACAGTGGAGCACCAGTCCAGATAGCCCACTTTAAGGCTAGTGGCAGAGACAACTGGGGAAAAACCAAAGAAAGTCTTGCATTAGTTGAAAAATACAGGAGCATGGATGTAGAAGTTACCTTCGATCAGTATCCATACATTGCGAGTAGCACTAACCTAACCGCTTTACTTCCTCACTGGAGCCAGGAAGGAGGAGCGGACAAATTAATGGAATACCTGAAAGACCATACGACAAGGGATCGTCTTCGGGACGAGCTCCGGCTAAACTATAAATGGACCGAGATATTAGTGACCA
The DNA here is from genome assembly GCA_964559155.1 of uncultured Candidatus Bathyarchaeia archaeon. Lineage (GTDB taxonomy): Archaea > Thermoproteota > Bathyarchaeia > TCS64 > TCS64 > RBG-16-57-9. Next base: position 12,006 of record CAZLHA010000063.1, read on the forward strand.
ACGCTGAGAATAATCCTCAGTATAATGGGAAGAACCTCCAAGAAATAGCAGACATGATGGATAAGGACCCCATGACAACCTTCTTTGACTTACTGGTGATGGAAAACACCCAAGTTCCAAGCGTCATGTTCGGCATGAACGAGGAAGACGTTAAACGGGTTATGAAAAGCCCATACGGGATGATTGGAAGTGACGGCTCAGCCATAGCACCCGAGGGCATATGGGAGGACAATGTACCCCACCCGAGACTATACGGCACATTCCCCCGGGTACTAGGCCATTACGCTAGAGACGAGAAAGTATTACCGTTACAGGAAGCAGTTCGAAAGATGACAGGTGCACCAGCTCAGAAACTAGGACTCAGGAACAGGGGCTATATCAGGGAAGGATACAAAGCTGATATCACGGTGTTCAACCCTGATACTGTTAGAGATGTCTCCACATTCACTGATCCACAGAGATACCCGGATGGAATACCATACGTTTTGGTGAATGGGAAAATTGTAATAGAAAATAACGAGCACACTGGTCGCTTACCTGGTGAACCACTTAGGAAACGCTAAGAAAACGATGACTATATCCTCATTTTTTCCAAAATAGGTATGAGATGAAAAAAGGAAAATAAGGTGTTTACTAGAGGTTGTTTAGCATTCTGAAGTCTTCTTTTACCGTGTTGAGAACTACATGAGTATTAGTACGCTCAACATACTCCATTCCCAGTAGATCCTTGGGGAATTCGCTTAACTCTCGTCTATTTCTAAACTTGGCAATAACCACGCTATCAATCTCTCCAGGGACATGGTAGACACCACAGACATAGGGTAGCT
>CAZLHA010000064.1:0-12817 GCA_964559155.1 uncultured Candidatus Bathyarchaeia archaeon
GACCTCAATTACTAATCTTCTTAGCAGCCATCTTATTATACAGAACAGGATATACATTGATTGATCCATTTTTCAGTGTATACATGAAGGAAGTATTACAGCTTGATCTAAGTAATATGAGTTATTTATTTGCCATCCGAGCGCTAGGAACATTGACCTTTGCACCAATAGCGGGTTATTTAGCAGACAAATGGGGTAGAAAACCTACATTTCTTCTAAGTATGGGATTAGTAGCCATTGCACTGATTTCCTACACGAGGATAACTATGCCCAGTGATATTTACTATGTACGTGCATTAGATGCTATAGCAGGAGTAGTCGTTTTTAACAGCATAAGAACAATAACTGCTGACTTGTTAGCTCCAGAAGTAAGAGGCTTTGGGATGGGACTATACTCTACTATTAGCCAACAAAGTAGTACCATGGGAGCTATTTTTGGAGGATACATGATCGACCTACTTGGATATAATATGGTTTTCCTATTAGCCGCGGGTTTGGCTATCACGAGCCTTTTCCTAGTACAAATCTGGGTTAATGAACCAGAAGAAGAGCCTATCAACCGAGCGGTTGCGCCTTTATCTCATTGAGGTTATTCGGAGAATTCACTCCGGAGTCGTTTGAAGTTTTTTAATATTTTGGTTGTGTTCCGGATTTATTGGTTTTCCCGTGAAACAGGGGGTATGTTCTTTGATTGGTAGATTTCTCTGCAAAAAATTATAACCGGGTATAATCTGGATAGCTGATCCAGGTGCTGCATGCATGGTGTTATGTGGCTTGCACCGTGTAAATGCCTGAATAATATGTTTTCCTCTACATGGTTATCCTCATAGTGTTTAAGGGTCCTCTCTGTGATTTTATCTCCTGTGCCAAAGAGAAGCATGGTTGGTTTACCCCAAGTTTTAATCTGGTTTAGATAGTTTTCTATTTTCTCTTGTATGTTAGTAAACATAGTTGGCTGAAAATTATAATCATAGTTGTGACTGTGGTACTGTGTCTCCCTGAGCATCACATCGTTGAGGTATCTATAAGTCTCCTTATCGAAAATGTATCTTAGCAGGTTCTCGACATTAACCTCGTAGTTGAAGCGAGTGAGATAATTAACCAGGTACTTGATGAAGCCCCGTCGTCTATGGTTCTGAAGCTCACTTATGGGTCCACCGTAGTTAACAAGGGAGTCCAGAGGGGGGTTATCATGTAAGGCGTTTGCTATTATGTAGCACCCCATGCTGTGACCGATACCTATGATGGTGTCCAGTTCATAGGTCTCTGATAAATACCTGACTGTAAAGTTATAGATCTCGCTCAGGCTCTCCATACTGGGGGTTTCCATGTGCAGGGTCTCGCCCATGAAGTCTGGTGCTATCACGTATGCGTTTAACTGGTTGCACAGGTAGTCGCCTAGGCTATAGGTGGCTCTAATTAGGGATTGCCGGTTAATGATAGCCCCATGAGCCAGAACTATGCCTAGCCTTGTGTTTCTGGCGGGTTTTTTAATGCTAGCTTTTATCTGATATCTGCTATGATTTAGTTCTATTTCCTGTTGCAACACACAATAGCCAAACGTGGGCATATTTTAAGTAAAATGGATTTCATCTACAGATGATAAAGGATTATTTCTGTATAATCTAGATCATGATCGCGTAATGATTATAATACCTTATCCACACTTCCTAAGGACTTATGGGTAAGCAGACCGGCGAGGTAGTGGAAAAGTGCCCTATATGCGGATCCATTAATGTGGTAGAGGATGTATCAATAGGCGAGACCATCTGCAGGAGATGTGGATACGTCTATCAAAGAAGCATGGTGGATAGGGGTCCAGAGTGGAGGGCGTTTAACCTCAAGCAGAGAAAGGAGAAGACAAGGACAGGTTCGCCGCTAACCAATACCATTCATGATCAAGGACTAAGCACCAGTATAGGATACAAGAATAGGGACCACGCGGGTAGAAGATTAAAAACTAGTCAACGTAACCGTTTCTACAGGCTAAGAAAATGGAACCGTCGAAGTAAGTTATCTAATTCCTCGCACCGTAACTTGGCGAAGGCTTTGAAGCATATCTCCCAGATGGGGCGTGAGCTGAGTCTTCCACGGAACGTGGTTGAGACCGGGGCAGTCATCTATCGCCAGATTTTGAAGAAGGAAAGGACAAGGGGGCGAACCATTAAGAGCCTCGCGGCTAGTTCACTGTATATCGCTTGCCGTATCTGTGGGGTTTCCAAGAACATTGGTGATATCGCGGAAGTGGCCAATATCTCTAAGAAGACGGCTGCTCGTAACTATCGTTTTCTCTACAGGTTGCTGGATAGGGATATTCCCAGGATTAGTACGGGTAAGATTATCTCCAAGCTGGTTAACCAGTTGGAGTTATCGGGGAGGGTGGAAAAGATAGGTTTGGATATTCTTGACCCTGTTACGGAGTTGAAGCTGACCTCGGGTAAGAGTCCTTCTGGTATTGCGTCTGGTATAATCTATATTGGGTGTCAGGTTACGGGGGAGAAACGGACTCAACAAAGTATTGCTGAGAAGGCTAGGGTGACTTCGGTGACTATTCGTAACCGTTATCAGGATATATTGGAGCATGTGGACCTAGTTATCGAGTTATAGTTTTGTTTCTTGGTCGTGGTTGCCAGAGTTCTCGGGTTTTCTGGGGGCAGAGTTAAGAATGTTGTGTAATCACTTAATATTTGATATTCAATAGGATTCTCTGATAAGGGGTTTTAAAGAGCTAGGAGAATTTCTCAACATTATGGGGTTTAAAAAAGTTACTCTCTAAAAAGATTGTATTAATGTAACCATTAAAAGCGGCCCCCTCATTATAATGTATGAAAATGACTGTAGATATCAATATTGAAACAGCTAAAGAAATGATAATAGAGGAATTAGATAGCTTAGAGGAGCAGGATAGAAAACCTAAGGTAAAATTCAAGGACATTTATCAGGGAAATAAGGAATGGAGCCCAATATTCTTTAAGGCTGGAAAAGAGCTTGACTCGATGAACGAGGATCTTGAGATGGGTCTCAAGTGGGGATACCATCACATGGAAAAAGTCAACTAACACTCTTATCCAAGGATTATTCTGTAAAAATAGTTATTATTAGAAAAATAGGGCATAGTCCTCTAACAGATCGTATATCTTATTCACTGATTCATGAACCAGCCCTTCGCTTTTCCCGCCTGTGCAAACTATCTTACCTGAACTAAATAATAGTAGAACAGTCTTAGGGTCACTCATCCGGTAGATTAGACCGGGGAACTGCTCGGGCTCATACATCACGTTCTCCATTATGTCGGCGGCAGTCTCCAAATCAACCATGTGACCAAGGTTCGCCGACGCTACAATGTTCTGGATCTCGATCTCTGGTTTCCCGATGACTATTATGCCATTGGCTTTGAGCTCCCTGACGACTTTTCGTACAGCAACCTTTGCTAGTTTCTCTGACTTCGCCCCAGTGCACACCATCTTGCCTGTACTGAATATGAGGGTGGCTGTTTTAGGTCTCTTTAGTCGGAACACGAGACCAGGAAACCGTTTGGGGTTGTACTCGGTGTTCCTAAAGTTTTTCATTATGTCTACTAGGTTGAATTGCTGATTGAGGGTTACTGAGGCTACGACGTTTTGGATTTCTATCTCAAGGTCTCGTTCCTCGGTGGTGTCGGGGGTTTCTGGTGATGTGTTCATATTTTTTCACGCGGCCTTTTCTTTATGCCTTAGCCTTTTAAGGGGTTTAAATGCAAAACCGTGGAAAAGGTTATCTCAGTTTGTTATAAGGGTTGGGATAATTCTATGTCTCTGGGCTGGTTGTTTTTATGGTTATTTGCAGGTTTTTGAGATAGTTTCGCAGATAAAGGCCGATTAATGTGCCACCTAACAAGAATACGATTATCTGGGACAGGCTTGCTGGTGTGCCGGCGATCTGCATGAAGATTATCATACCGGCGACGGCTACTGCGATGCTGAATGCTTTCACCAGTATGACTGGTGCTAGGATGTAGCCGGTGGTCTCATGTTTCTGGAGTAGCCAGATGGTGAGTAGGGTTAATGGTAGGAGTATGCTATAGTCCTGGAAGGGTATTATGAGGGTATGGAAGCCCTCGCTTGTGATGGCGGCCGGGGTTCCTCCCTGGAGGTAGTAGGTGGCTAGGTCTGGGGTCCAGAGTAAAGCGATTATAACAATGATTAACCCGAGTACGTATTGGGTTCCCCGCCTAGTTGTCTCGTTTGATTCTATTTCCAGTTTATCGATGTTGAGCCCAGCCAGATTGAGTAACGTAGCGTAGAGACTGAAGGCGAAGGCCGCTGTGTAGAGAATGAAACCGGGATTGAGTTTGAATAATACACCGTAGGAGAGATAAGTGTAAGCATAATAGGCTAGGACCCCAAGCCATATGAATCTGGCTTTGATGGAGCCTCTGCGAACATAGCTCATGGAGTATAAGAGGGCGGGTACCCCAAGTAGGAGGTTTACCAGATCTTGTCCAACTACCTGTGCTTTAGCTGAAGTGGTTTCCTTGAGGAATATGGGAGAGTATAAGAGGTCTACTAATGAGACCGCGATAGTCAGTATTACAACACCCAACGATAATTGGTAGCTTATCCCGGTTTTCCAGTCTTCATTAATCATAGTTTTCACTTGGATATGTATAGTTATAAACCCTTGATACGGGGTTTAGCCTTGTTTAAAAAACTTGAATATTTTAGGCATGCTAAAGGAAAAACCTAACCGAATTATTGTTTTTTTGTGGAGCCTCTCATTTTAACTGAATATTTTGAGAATGGTATAAATTCGTGTCTGGAGAATGGTAGCCCGGCAGAGATTCGAACTCTGGTCTGAGGCTCCAAAGGCCCCCATCCTTGTCCGCTAGACGACCGGGCTACGCTGACACCAATAAACCCCCAAAGTTATAAATCTTATAACAAACACCACGCAAACATGATAAAAACCCGCAGAGCCACACAACAAGACCACCAACTAATCCACAAATACAAGACACAACTACAACAACACCTCTACAGATCCAATCCATCTACGTGGAGACGAGACCCAGAGTCACAGGAATTCAACGAAGAAGTCACCCAAGAAATACAAAACCATACCCTAATCGCCACAGTAGACAAACAGCCAGCTGGGTACATCTCAGCCAAGACCAGTACACGAAATCAGAAACCCACCCGAGTAGGCATGATACTAAACCTATACATAGATCTAAGACACCGGAGAAAAGGAGTAGCCACCACCCTAGTAAGAGACACCCTCAACTACTTCAACAAAGAAAAAGTAGAAGAAATCACACTCCGGTACCAAATCGGCAACAAGGAAGCAGAAGAATTCTGGACAAGACTAGGATTCCAACCCATCATAACCACCGAAAACACAACACCTGAAAAGCTAAAAGAAAATCTCAGAAAATAACCCTAAAAAAAGAGTAGAGACGGGACAAAAAACCCTAGAAAAGCCTCTTTCAACGAACACACCACACCCATCATAAAAACTGATGTAGTGACAACAACAGACACCCATAAAAACACCAAAGCAATAAAAGCAACCCCACTATGAAACACCAAATGAAACCCACAAATAAACAACTACAAGAACTCAAAGCAGCCGCCCACCACCTCGACCCACTAATCCAGATAGGCCGAAATGGACTAACCCCAGAACAAATCCAGCGAATCAACTCAGCCCTAACACACCACGAACTAGTCAAAATAAGATACAACGACTACAAAAACCAGAAAGAAACCATATCACGAGAAATCACAGAAAAAACCGACAGCCACAGAGTCGACCTCATAGGACACACATTAATCATATATCGGCAAAACCCCAATAAGGCTCAACGAAAATATATTCTATAAAATCAGAGAACAAACAACTTTTAACCCAGAATATCAAAAAATATACAGAATGGTCAGACAAAAAATAGACAAAATCGACATCACTATACTACGAAACCTCCAACTAGACGCAAGAACAAACTACACCGACATCGCCCGACAATGCGACGTAAGCGTAGACACCATAATCAAACGATACCACAAACTACAGGAAAAAGGAATAATCACAGACACCACACTCCTTCTAGACCCCCGCAAACTAGACAAAAAAATTATAGCCCACTTCAACATCGACACCGAGCCCCACGCCATCCCCGAGATACTCAACTACCTAGAAAAACAACCCGGCATAATCTTCACCACTCACGCCATGGGTGAATACGACGTATTCACAATAGCCCAAGCCCAGACCATGAACGAGATGAACAAACTCAAAGAAAAAATCCAGAGCCACACCATGATACGCGAGACCAAGACCAGCATCTGGGTAGACCAATTCCTCCTCTGCCCCCAAAACTTTGAACTAGAAAATCTGCTGGAGACAGAGAAATGAAAGAACTAGACCAAAAAATCATAGAATATCTGGTAGACGACGCCAGAATGAGCTTCCGTCAGATAGCTAAAAACACCGACAAATCCACAGACACCATCATCAACCATTATAACAAACTCATGGAAGAAGGCATCATACGAGGAAGCACCATCGTCCTAAACCCCCACGAAATCAACTACGAAGGAATAGCAGCCTTCGAGATAGACGTCTCAAGCAACCATGAAACCACCAGCGACAAGATACTCAAACAGCTAATAGAAATGCCCAACGTCATAGTCGCCACAAAAACAGTGGGCGAACACGACCTACTAGCCCTAACAGTAATCCACAACCTAAGACACTACCAAGAGATCAGCGAAGAGATAAGCCAGATACAGGGAATAAAAAACCAGAAATCAAACATCTGGACCGGAAATAAACACATACACCCCAAATACTTCATAATCTAATCCAGAACAGTTAACCCCGGATAAATAGGATAAGCCGAGACCAATTCATCCACCTCAGCCTTAACAGCCTCAAGCAGTGAAACATCCTCATAACCCCGGAGCACTGATGCAATACACTGAGCCAGATGCTGCATCTCAGATACCCCCATACCCCGACTAGTAACAGCAGGAGTCCCCAATCGGAGCCCAGACGGGTTAAAAGGACTAGCCTCATCAAAAGGCACACTATTCTTATTCACAGTAATACCCGCACGGTCCAGCGCATGTTGAAGCTTCTTACCCTTACCACCCAACCCCATGGGCCGCAAGTCAATCAACATCAAGTGATTATCGGTGCCATCAGTAACCAGCTTAACCCCCAGACTCATCAACTCCTCAGCCAAAGACTCAGCGTTCCTCACAATCTGCTTCGCATAATCTCGGAACCCGGGCTTTAACGCCTCCTTGAAAGCCACAGCCTTCGCCGCTATCACATGATCATGAGGCCCCCCCTGCAACCCGGGGAAGACGGCGCTATCAATAAGCTCCGCCAAGTTCTTCCTAGAATCCTCATGGTATAGATCATGATAAGGATCCTCCTCTCGGCACATAATGATGGCTCCACGGGGACCCCGAAGACTCTTATGAGTTGTTGTGGTCACCACATCAGCACAACCTACAGGGCTCGGGTGAACACCGCCCACAATCAACCCAGCGATATGGCTAATATCCGCAACATGATAAGCATCAACTTCCTTAGCGATCTCTTCGAACTCCTCAAAAGGCAGCTCTCGTGGATAAGCCGTCAAGCTACTGATAATCATCTTGGGTTTCTCAGCCTTAGCTACTCGCCTCACCTCATCCATGTCAAGGCGCTCAGTCTCCCTGTCCACGTAGTATGGAACCAAGTCATAATGCATCCCACTGAAGTTCACGGGACTACCGTGAGTCAAGTGCCCACCGCAACTGAGATCCATCCCCATAAATCGGTCTCCCAGCTCAAGCAGGGCCATGAAAACAGCGTGATTCGCTGGACTACCACTATAAGGCTGCACATTCACATGCTCAGCGCCGAAAAGCGTCTTAGCCCGCTCAATCGCCAGAGATTCAACGGTATCCACGTTCTCCTGACCACCATAATAACGCTTACCAGGATACCCTTCACTATATTTGTTAGTGAAAACGCTACTCATAGCCTGCATAACGGCGCGGGAAACAAAGTTCTCAGAGGGGATAAGCTCCACTCCGTGCTCAATCCTATCAACTTCACTCACAATCGCCTTATAGATCTCCGGATCCTCATCACGCAGCGAATTCATCAACATACTTTAAATCTAGTTGGGCACGTCAAACAGATACTTAAATCCTTTCACAGGGAAAATCAACGCTTAACAGCTGTAAAAACACGGTAACCACTCTGCTTAGCCAAGACATCACACGTATCAAAGACGTCAAGGAAGAAACTCTCCAAGAGATTACCGCCCTTATTACTCTGAATAACCATCTGAAGTCTCCCCCCATCCACAAGACGATCATAAGCACCCGAAACCATGGGATATACCACATCATGCATCCCAGCCGAGATAGGGGGATTAGAGACAATACTATCAAAAACAAGGCCACCTAGAGACTCATACAAGTCACCCTCATAAACCTCACAGTTCTCAAGCCCAAGCCGCTCCACGTTAATTCCAGTAAGCTGCACCGCTCTACGGTTAATATCACTCAGATAAACCCTCAAATCCGGCTCCAGTGTTGCAGCCACTATACCGATTACCCCTATACCACACCCAAGGTCGAGAAAATCCCCTTCCTTCGGAATAATCATATTCTCCACAAGGACACGTGTACCCGTATCCACACGCTTGGAGCTAAAAACGCCGCCAGAGGTAATAAAGCTGAAACGCCTGCCGCGTAGATAAGTGATTATCTTTCCCCGTTCATCACGTGAATGAGGTTTCTTTGAAAAATAATGATCATGAGACAAGGCCTAGTCCTACCACATCTTCGGGTAAACACCGCTGGGCATCAAGACCCGCTCAATAGTAGCGGCGATCCCATTATCAGCTGCCTGAATCTTGCCGCTGCTCATATCCGCCTTCATTAACGCCACTGCCTCCCCCTTCAGAGTCAAGACCAGTACAAGATCATTAACCTGAATACCAGCCTCATACCGGAGAATACCTGGAACCGCTAACTGCGCCCCACTACATATAGCCTCCACCGCCGAGTCCCTGATCCAGATCTTGGGTAACAACTGGGCAGCATCCTCATATGGGCGAATAATCTCCCGCATAAGTGATTCATCTCCCTCCTTCAAGAGATCCACCGCCTCACTAAGATCATACAAAGTATACATATCATCCTCGGTGAAAGGCCCGCTACGAGATCTGCGAAGCTCCTGCATATGAGCGCCACACCCCATCAACTCACCCGCATCATAACACAGTTTACGAATATACGTACCACTCTGGCACCCCACCTTGAAGAGCCAGTTCTTACCATCCCCCTCAAGAAAATCAATATAATAGATATAACGAGTCCTCAACCTACGTGAGACACTGCTCCTAACAGGAGGACGCTGATAAATCTCACCAGTTAACTCATCGAGAATACTCTTGACTGTCGTCTCTGAGACCTCATCATGAGTACGCATAACACAGATATACTCCTTACCTGAATCCAGTAATGCCTGAACAATCTTGGTGCTATTCTGAAGAGTAACGGGCAAGACACCTGTAACCTTGGGGTCAAGGGTTCCACCGTGACCCACCTTATCAAGCTCAAGAAGCTTCTTGATCCAGGCGGCCACCTCGTGGCTAGTAGGTCCACTGGTCTTGTCTATCACAAGCATCCCGTATTGAATATACTGGTTTAATGGCCTATCCTCTGGGTAGCAACCATACTCTGGATTTGTCTCCTCTATTGCTTTCACTCGAACTTCTCGGGTTATTTCCCAGGCTGGCCTCTTAGACATAGGTTACCATCACACAGGCGGCTCTTTTAAAGAGATAGGATCAAACATCACATCTCTCAACTATCCTAGGGATATTTCATATTCGCTAGATATAAAACATTAAACAAGTCCATCACAATAAGTTGATAACCAAAATGGTTACGAGAGAGACAACTAGAAGGCTGATGATAGAGAAACAAGGATTGCATTTAAACCAGGATAACCCGGTTAAGGAACAGGTATATGAGACAATAGAAAAACTAGGCTGCCTCCAGATAGACACCATTAACGTGGTTGAACGCGCCCACTACCTCACACTATGGAGCAGACTAGGCAACTATCGAAAAAAGAACCTAGACTCCCTCGCTTACGAAGACCGCAAACTATTCGAGTACTGGGCTCACGCCGCCTTCTATATCCCAATCAAACACTACCGATACTATACCCACGCCATGAATGAGAGAAAAATAGAACTGCTCACCAGACTCAAGAAAAGAACAGGAAAAGGCAGGGAACTAGTAAACAGGGTACTCAACCGGATCAAGAAAGAGGGGCCACTATCTTCCTCCGATTTCAAGTCCAAGAAAAAGGGAAAAAGCGGCTGGTGGAACCGCAAAGATGAAAAAGTCGCCATGGATTACCTTTATGGAGCAGGGGTTCTCTCAGTCTCAAATAGAGTTAATTTCCAGAAATATTATGATCTTACAGAAAACGTAATACCGGCAAGCATTGATAAGACGCCTCCAAGTGAAGAAGAGAGAGTCTGGTTTTTCATTAAGAAAACAATGGATTGCCTTGGCGTGATACAGCCAAGTGATGCACGGGAGTATTATCAAAATAAATCAGTCAGATTAGGAAAAACATCTTCCCAGATCGAGAAAATAATCAGAGAAAAAGATACAGTAAACATCGAGCTTAAGGGAACCCCCGGCTATTATTGTCTCCCAGAAGACGCATCGAGACTAGAAGAGATAGACGACGACTTTGACCATGATAGAGTAAACATGCTGGTCTACTTTGATAACTTCATGTGGAACAGGCAGAGAATCCAAGAACTATTCCAGTTTGAACCCAAGCTAGAAATCTACCTACCCAAAAAGGAAAGAGTCTACGGATACTACCATCTACCAGTTCTCCACGGAGACCAAATTGTCGCACGGATCGAGCCAAAAATGGATCGTAGCGAAAACAAGCTGATAATCAGAGGCTACTGGACCGAAGAAGGATTCAAAGAAACAGAAGATTATAGAGATAGACTCGAGAAAAAACTGGAAGCCTTTGCAGCCTTCCATAAAGCAGAACAAATTGAATGGTTAAGCTAAATTATCGGGTTTCTTCATGAGCTTGGTCTTGAGCTCTGGTTCACCTTTTAGCTTGACCACAAACTCGTATGCTGCCTCTGCTGCTTCATGTTGTCCTTCGATCAAGAATATCTTGCAGCCCTCACCACCGTCAATACCGCCCCCAGCTATGGGCATGGCCTCGACTCCGAAGAGCTGCTTGAAAGCCTCCATCTCCGTGATAACCTGACCATTGATAACCATCATGCCGCAGGGCCAACCCATGGCTTTCTCCACCACATTAGCCCCCATCTGTATCGATACATCGGACAAACTAATGGGCACAAGCTTCTCAAGACCAGCCGGGATAATGCACTGGATACCATTCCTCACAATGTGTCCCCAAGCGGTCCCGATGGTTCCACCCCCAGACCCGTGCAATAGAACACCGGCTGCGCCAAAGGGATCAATGGCGTTAGCTCCCTTGATGAAAACATCATCTGGGCCCATCTTGGATAGATATGGTACAAGTTCCGGTGTAGTGCATTCGGTTACCTCGCCGCCCTCTAATACATAGTGCTTGTATCTTCCATCTGCAACAGTAATACCGCAGCCCTCATCGGTCACAACGCCGGCTGTAAACATACCTTTGTCCGGTATCTCTTTTCCCAGTAATTCTTCAGCCACGTAACCAGTAGTAGTGCTAGTGGCAATAATTATCGTGCTATTCTTGTACGCGTACTGTACATTCTCCATGGAGGCAACTGCTCTCGCGATTAGCCTCTTACCTTCAGCCGGAGTTAGTGTTAACTGTACTTTCATTCAATACCCCTCAATGTATGAGATTTGATTGTAACCTCTTTTAAAAAGATAGCCCCAAGGAACCAACTGAAGCTCTAAGACTCTAAACATATTATAGTATTATGATTAAATCATCGAATGCGTAGAAATGTGTGACATGTATTAAATAAGCATAATTAGAATGACATTATTTACACGTAAACGAAAAAGGTGAAGTTTACTCAGCAGCACCCTCGGCTAATGCCTCGGCGAATATCTCACCGAAATCAGTCAAGGAAACTACCTTCATCTTGCTTCCCTTCTCAGCATCAATCAAGCCCTTCATCTCAAGCTTTGAGATAATCCTGCTAAACCGGTTACGAAGGGTACTATTGGCGGCCTTATAACCAAACCACCTTATAATATCACTGATGCTATCCGATTCTCCACCATGTTCATAGAGAAGCACAAGTAGCTTCTTTTCTCGTTCCCACTCCTTCTCCTCATGCTTGCTACTGGGTTCAAGACGATACCCCGGTAACTTTAACTCGATAGGCTCTCTGCTATCCTGTTCCCTGTTCCGCTCAAACCATTCCTCAAACTCTGGGTCACCGGGTTTACCCTCAACATACCATGCCGGCTCCTTGGAGGGAACACTGTAGACTCTTGCGTTACTAAACATTAACGCGGTTGTTAGAGCGATACCCATAGTGAGGTTGGTAGTGCTGGTTATATCAATTAGTACATCCTCGCCTTTTTCTCGTGCTTGATGAAGTATCTTGTACAGGGTACGGAAACCGCTCCTCTGCTCGGTTGGGTTATAGGGAACCATTATTGGATCCAGTATCTCAAGTTTATCCCTGAGCTCCTCAGCATTAGTCTTACTCATATAGCTAAACACGTGAGGCCCATCATCTACGCCGGGTTCACTGTATAATAGATATAGCTTCGTAATTCCATGGATCTTACTCCAGTAACGT
>CAZLHA010000065.1:0-12758 GCA_964559155.1 uncultured Candidatus Bathyarchaeia archaeon
GTTCCACCGGACGTATTCCGGAAGATGTGTGAAGACTGGATAGAGCAGTATATCGCTAAGATGAAGACAGCTGTTGTGCGTCTGGGGACAAGCATAGACTGGACCACAGAATACAGGACCATGGAGCCTGAATATATCAGGAAGATACAGCTGAGTTTCCTCAAGTTATATGATAAAGATATGATCTACAAGGGAGAGCACCCGATAAATTGGTGTCCCCGATGCGAGACAGCTATCGCAGACGCCGAGGTAGAACATGAGCAGAAAAACGGGTTAATATACACTATTCCCTTTGAGACTGATCAAGGCCAGGTATTGATAGCAACCACTAGACCAATCTATCTACCTGCATGTGTAGCACTGGGTGTGAACCCATCTGATGAGAGGTACCAGCACCTTATAGGCGGAGAGGCAACCGTACCCGTATTCGGGCAAAAGGTGCCCATAATAGCCAACGATGAAGTGGATCCCACCTTCGGAACAGGCGCCATGATGATATGCACCTACGGAGACAAGGCAGACGTAGTAGCAGTAGCAAGATTCAACCTACCAGTAGTGAAGCTAATAGATGAACAGGGAAAACTGCAGCCAGTGGCAGAGGACTATGCTGGGATGACCATAGATGAAGGTCAGAGAAAACTCGTAGAAGATATGCGCGAAGAAGAATTAATCGTAGAGGAGAAACAACTGGAACAGGAGGTAGGGCTCTGCTGGAGATGCGATACCGCCATCGAGATAGTAACCGCGCGTCAATGGTTCCTCAGAACCATCCAGCTTACAGATAAAGTAGTGGAGACAGCCAAAAAGATCACATGGTACCCTGACTGGATGAGGCAGCGACTCATCGACTGGGCCACAGGACTGGACTGGGACTGGGTCTTATCAAGGCAACGAGTATTCGCCACCCCAGTACCGGCGTGGTACTGCAAAGACTGCGGAAAAATTAGGCTCGCGAAATCAGACGAGTTGCCAGTTGACCCCAAGGTAACCATGATAGATGATACATGTGAATGTGGAAGCAACGAATTCGTACCCGACACCGATGTAATGGACACATGGTTTGACAGTAGCATGACCTGTGCGATACACGCCGGTTGGCCCGATAAACCCAACTGGAGACGTCAGTTCCCCGCATCAGTACACCCCAGTGGACAGGACATCATCAGGACCTGGGCCTACTACCTCATGGTAAGGCACCTCGCTTTATTCGACGAGACTCCCTATGATAGCGTACTCATCAACGGCATGGTGCTGGGTGAGGACGGACGAAAGATGAGTAAGAGCCTTGGTAACTTCGTGTCCACCCCAGAGGTATTCGAGAAATATGGTGCGGATGCTTCAAGGCAGTGGGCGGCAGCAGGAGGCTCCACAGGTACTGATATCCCATTCAGATGGGAAGACGTGGAGTATGGATGGAGGTTCATGCGTAAACTATGGAACGCAGCCAGATTCGTGGGCATGAGACTGGAGGATTATGATGGATGTGAGGCTGAGCCCCAGCTGCTTGATAGATGGATCATGACCAAGATGCAGAAGATCATTAAACGCAGCACAGAGGCCATGGAAAACTGTGACTTCATGAACGCTACAGAGGCGACGAGAAACTATACCTGGCACGTGCTATGTGATCACTACCTTGAGGCCGCTAAGACAAGGCTATACGGTGAGGGTGAACCCAAGAAGGCAGCCCAGTGGACCCTCCACCATATCTTAAAGGATATACTGAAACTCATGGCGCCGATAACCCCCCATATCTGCGATGAGATCTATCGAACCATGTATGAGATTGATGAGAGCGTGACAGTAGCTGCCTGGCCGGAGTATGATTCATCCCTGGTGGATGAGGCGGCTGAGAGAGTAGGGGACATAGTCATCGCGGCCATCAGCAGTATACGCACAGAGAAGAACAGGAAAGGCGTAAGCCTCAACGCGCCGGTACCCAAGCTAACCATCCACGCACCGGAGAACTCCGATGACCTTGAATTGGGGGCACAGGATATCAAAGACACTTTGAAAGTGGAGGAACTTGAGATCATAGCCGAGGAAGGCGGCGAGGCCGTGGTGGAGAACTATGATAGCATCGGCTTCACCATGATTCTCTAAACTCTTTTACCTTCTCTGTTTAACTATTTTATCTATGAGTGATGAATTGGTGCCTCTAGCCGAGGCTGAGAACGAGGTTAAAGTTGTTACCCAGCGACTAGCTTTACTGCATCTGGCTTTCAGTAAATCTATTGTGGATTCCCTGGGATGGGAGACTGGGAAACAGTTGATACTGGATAGCGTTAAACTATACGGGGAATACGTGGCGGGGCGGACAAAGCAGGGGTATCAGGGTTTGCCCAAGTATGGTTTCTGGGAGAGAAGAGAAGGTAAGCCCCCTCTGTGTGAGCTTGGTAAGATTATGCTGGATATGGATGAGCCTGAGCTGGGGGCCATGTATTGTTTGATTGACCCCGCGAAGACTATGGCCGCTGATATTAGTGAGAAGATGATTCATACCCGGTGTATGATTCTTGGGCATGATGAGTGCCAGTTCGATACGGTGCTAACCAGTGAAGAGGATAAGAATAGTTTCAAGAAGGGTGAGGACTGGTCTCATGTGGATCCTTTGATTGACGAGTTCTTGGATGAATACTAGTAGCTGCGGTAGTTTGTGATGGCTGCGACTCCTCCGAAGCTTCTGTGAAGCATTTCCCCTTCCTCGGTGTGGGTGCTTACTACTTCTAGTTTTGCTTCTGCTTCCTCTGCTTTCTTGACCAGTAATTCTATGAAGTCTTCTCTTTCCTTGATCTCGTATTGACCGCTCTCGCATTGGAGGCAGTTCATGTTTTCTACTCGTTCTTGGAAACTCTCCCAGTCATCCATGTCCACGATCTGGGTCTCCTTGTATCCACAGGTTCTGCACTCGATGGTTACGTACCAGCGTCGTACTTTTTCGCTTACGAGGAGCATGTATATGTTCATGTTCTTGAGTTCACGTAGTACCTCGTCTTCTCCGTAGGTGGCTAATCCGTCGTCTTCTCCAAGGTGTTTTAGGAACTCTTGTACTGCTTTGCGTTCCTGCATGTATCTTACTTTTTGGAGGAAGTCTCTGGATCGGTTGACGAGTTCTTTGACGCCCTCGTGGCCGGTGTACCCGGTGTCTACTGTTGTGAGTATCTTGTCTCTTATCTCGTGGTGGAGGTAGTTGCCTTTGAGGAATTCTTCTTTTGTGGGCCCTGGGCCTCCGACGATTATTCCTTGGAGGGTGTCTACGTTTAGGAATACATCGGTCATGGTGTCTCCGATGCGGTTATAGTATTCCTGGAGATGCATTTGTCGGATTCGCTCGTATCGTCGGCTGGACTGTCCTCCTGCTCGTGTTTTTCCCGCGACGCCGCTGGTCATGTCTTTGATGATGTCTGCTCTTTGGCCTTTTAGTAGGGCGAATGTAGCGTCTTTTGCGTCCATTACGAGTACGCCGTAGGTGTCCTCATGTTCAAGTATCTCCCAGAGGGGTTCTAGCATGAATCTGTGTTCGCAGCGGTAGTAGTAGATGTTGATGGGCTCTGGTGGTATGAGGGTGAATGTCTCCATGTCTCCGACGCCCTGCTGGTCTGATGCTATGTTGCCCGCGAATATGGCTAGCCCTGTCTCGGGTACTTCTCTGAATAGTTTGAGGCGCTCCATGGCCTTGGTTAGGGCTTCTTGGACGTTTTTGCGTGTGGTCTTGGATTTGATGTTGGCTGCTGTGCCGTACTCGTTTCGTAGGTCCGTCATTACGTCGTGGATCTGTTTGTCGGGTGGTATGTATACTGTGACGCGTTCGGTTCCACGGCCCTCTAGGACTTGTAAGCGTTCTAGCATTCTCTGGAATCTGAATCTGTCTAATGTTGGGTTTCCTGAGGACATTGTGGATCACTAAGTGCTCTTTGATACTTTGGCACGATATATGAACATTACTTATATATTCAGAACTGGTTGAAGGGCTCTACTTGTTGTCTTGGTGGGTGACTGCATAATGATAGATGATGTAGATCATGCATTTGTCTTTGTCGCATTCTAGGCATAGTTCTTCAGTGGATTCGGGTGGCTGGGGGAGGCATATTTTTCTTCCGCATAGGGCTTCAGCTATCATTTTTCTTCACTTATTGTTGAGCCGTGGTGGGTTCCATCTGTGGCTCGTTTTATTTCCATAGGGTCTGAGCCATCTGTTATTATGGTGGGGACACCTATTATTTTTGCTAGTCTGGTTGCTTTTAAGTCAAAGAGTCCATATTCGCCGGGGAGTTGACGGGTGTTTTCCTGTATGATTTCTTCAAGTCTGGTGTATGTTAATGTTTTAAGCTTCACGGCGTCGCTGTGTCTAGCAGGGTTTTTTGTGTATACTCCATCTACGTCGGTGGCGTTGATGATAAGGTCCGCGTCGATTTTCTGAGCGAACTGTACTGTGCGGTAGTCGGTACTTGTGCCTGGTCGGTATCCACCGCCTACCAGTATTTTGTCCGGTGGCGCTTTCTCTATTTGTTGGGGTTGCTGGTAGATGGTTGTTTGATCGGCGACTGGGCCTAGGGCTGCTGTGAGTAGTAGGGCGTTGATGTGGGTGCATTTTATCCCAATTGTGTCTTGTATATGGTTTCCGGCGTCTAGTTTTTTAGCTGTGTTAATGAAATATCTTGCTGGTTTCCCGCCCCCGCATACTACTATTATTTGGTGCCCTTGATTATGAAGCTCTTTTAGAGTTTGAGCATATTTCTTGTATGTTTGGTGTTCTACCTGTATGTATGAATCCGTATTTTTTCCTGTGAGTAGGCTACCGCCCAAGCTTATGGCTAGTCTCATTACATGTATTGTGGTGTTGGGGGGTTTAGGTTTTTCTGGGTAACGATTAATAATGGGTTTGATGTTTGTATTGTTCCGTGCGGGGGTTCCCGAGTGGCCAAAGGGGCAGGACTCAAGATCCTCTAGCTTAGGCTTTCGAGGGTTCGAATCCCTCCCCCCGCATCTTAGAACTATCCCTCCAGTCGGGAATTGCATGAAACACATCTAGATGGATGACCCAAGTTCTGTAATGTTGTATTCTTATTCAGATGTGTTCACAGTCCTCATGTAACAATAATTTTCAATTTTCTAACAAATTATTACCAAGAAAATTATTCTTCTAGTTATGGGCTTTTGAATACCTCTATTCTGCCTTAAATCCATAGCTGTGCATCCATTCTTAAGTAAGAATAATGTTTAAATTAAATCCAATGTAATATTACTTAATTCTAGGAGTATTTCTTATGAAAAGAAAAATTCTAAAGGAGGAATTATTATGAAGAAAGACAAACGCAAACTTACAACAACGGATGCTGGAATCCCCGTAGCAAGCCAGGAGTTTTCTCTAACCGTAGGACCTGATGGCCCAATTCTGGTGCAAGACCACTACCTGATGGAACAGATGGCCAACTTCAACCGGGAGATGATACCAGACCGCCAACCACATGCAAAAGGCTCCGGAGCCTTCGGACATTTTGAGGTAACCCAAGATGTTAGCGCCTACACAAAAGCAGCCGTGTTCCAACCGGGCACAAAGACCGAGGTCCTTGCTCGATTCTCCACCGTAGCCGGTGAAAGCGGTAGCCCCGATACATGGCGGGATGTGCGTGGCTTCGCACTGAAGTTCTACACCACTGAAGGCAATTACGATATGGTTGGAAACAACACACCCGTTTTCTTCGTACGTGACCCCATGAAGTTCCAGCACTTTATCCACTCTCAGAAACGCCGCGCAGACAACGGTCTACGTGATAATGAAATGCAGTGGGACTTTTGGACTCTATCCCCCGAGTCAGCCCACCAGGTCACCATATTGTTTAGCGATCGTGGAATCCCCAAGAGCTATCGACACATGAACGGCTACACGAGCCACACATATATGTGGATTAATGCCGAAGGTGAACGCTACTGGGTGAAGTATCACTTTAAGACAGACCAGGGAATAGACTACCTCACCCAAGAAGAAGCCGACAGGATCGCAGGTGTTGACACCGACTACCATCGCCGTGATTTATTCAAGGCGATCGAGCGAGGGGATTATCCTAGTTGGACTCTTAAAGTCCAGATTATGCCCTTTGAGGAGGCCGAGGATTACCGATTTAATCCCTTCGACCTGACTAAGGTGTGGCCTCATGGAGACTACCCGGTCCAAGAAGTAGGGCGGCTGACGTTGAACCGCAATCCGAGCGATTTTCACGCTGAGATTGAGCAGGCTGCTTTCGAGCCGAATAACCTCGTCCCCGGCATAGGTCCGAGCCCAGACAAGATGTTACTAGCCCGTCTATTTTCCTACGCCGACGCCCACCGGGCTCGTCTAGGAGTCAACTATAAACAGATCCCAGTCAACCGGCCTAAAGTACCGGTGCACAGCTACAGTAAGGGTGGGGCGATGCGGATAAACAATGTATCCGATCCGGTTTATGCGCCTAACTCAAAAGGAGGCCCTGAGGCTGACCCTGAACGGTATCCCGAAGAGGCCGTCTGGAGTGCTAGCGGCGAGTTCATTCGAGCTGCTTACACCAAGCGCAAGGACGACGATGATTTCGGTCAGCCCGGTACTCTGGTACGAGAGGTGATGAATGATGCACAACGCGACCGACTGGTGTCTAATGTGGTTGGACATTTGAAAAACGGCGTGTCGGAGCCCGTGCTAAAGAGGGCCTTCGAATACTGGCGCAGCATAGATAAGGAAGTCGGCGACCGTATAGCCAAAGGCGTGAAAGACGAGTGATAACCATATCTCTTATTTTTTCATAAACTATTGTTCATTATTATGCTTGCTGTTCATCTGGATTATGTGATTTACCGAAAATACTGAAACTAATTACCAATACAAGAAGAATGAAACAAGAGCAGATACTTTTTAGTCTTCTCACCTAATTCCTATTCAGGGAAACCGCCATTCTATTGGTACCAATAGCTTATGACTGTGCTGAAGGAGAGAAGGCGGGGGTTCAAAGCGTCTTAACTTTATTGGTACCAATAAAAGGCTAATCAAGGGGTGTTTACTTTGGAACACATACTTGTATTGGTACCAATAGGTACGTTTTTCACTAAATTGAAGCGAGATTGGTCTCAGGGAGCCTATGTTCCATTGGTACCAATAGACTAATGTGACTCGCAGACACCGCATATTCGAATCCGAAGTACTCCCCACCATGAGAGCAGTACACCAGAGACACATACATCAATGATTCTGAGTATATTACCAACGAGAAAACCCAGTTATTCAAGCTTTTATGGAGAATGTATCAACACAGAACAGGACCACCCTACTACCCCGAGATAACACTAGACGAGATAAACAAACTACTAGACTCCACTAGAAACATGCTTGAGTACTAAGGTTCTCTATGAGGGTGTAATTCTTAATACAGGGGCAAGAATATCGGTGGGTATGAAATCCAATAGCCTTGTTCCTGAGTTATCCATAACCGATTACCAGAAAACACTACATTTCTACAAAGAGGTTCTCGGATTCACCATCGAATACCAAAGAGAAGAGGAAGGTTTCGCTTATCTATCCCTAGGCGAATCCCAGATAATGATAGATCAGATAGGCTTGACGCGGACATGGACGAAAAGATGCGATACGAGACCTTCGCAGATCTAATTCCGGGAGACTACAAGTATCTCTCAATTGAGAAAGTCTTCAAGCTGCATGGTACTCCGCTTGAATCAACTGGAGGCGTACTTGAGGTAGAGTGTCTTGAATCATATAAGTACTGGCCAAAAGCTGAATAACAAAAATATTTTTGATAACCAGTAAACTACTTATCGTTTGTTGATCATTGAGTTTCACAGGAGTCTAAACAATATGAGTGAATCAATGAGCCTACCCCCACGCAGCAAGGTACCTAAAGAGGAGACATGGGACCTTGAGAGCGTCTACACCACCGTCACCATTACTGATGAGACCAGCGAAACAACCATGCACGTCAAAGCATACGATATAAAATACGTGGTAACCATCCAGACGATCAACCCTAATTATGATCTATACGCCTCCAATAGTCACGATATTAATCAATACCCTGAGCAGTCCTCCTACGGTAATGGCTATCTCTTAACCCTGTCCGGGACCATGCCCCAGACAGGTGCACCATACCTGAACCAATACATACTCTACACCAAAGGCGAATATCTTGTTAAGGTCTGGGCCCATGTCCACATGGCGGCTGAACTAAGCGGAGAACAACTAACAACCCTCCAGAACCAAGCGTTCACACAACTCAGAAACAATGTACAGAGCCTCGCCGGCATCACCTCCGGGAACCTGGGAGATCAAGACACAAGCGACCCAGGGGACACTGGAGATGATTCCCCAGATACAGGTAACACAACCATCAATGAGCAGCCTCCTGAAACTGATAAGAAAACATCACTAGAGATCGTCCAGCAACTCCAGAACATTGCCATCAACTCCATAAACAAAGTCAAACAACAACTGGGACAAAGCGAACCCGCAGTCAAACCTAATATGAAACAATTCAATGAACCCGAAGCAGAGCTAAAACTATCAAACGGACAAACCGTGAGCCAGCAGGGTAAACAAAAAGCCGAGAACCGCAAAGAAAAGATCAAACAATTAGGAACAAGTGAAGTAAAGATAATCGAGGTAAAGACACCGACCGGTACAACTGTTAAGGTAGCGCCAACTACGGATCTAGATCCCCCATCGGAGGCAGGTGACTCTGATCTAGTGTTTAAGCTAAAGTATCAGACAAACAAACAGATAATCGATCCCCTGATTGATAACTTAGCGGATAAGATCGCTGAGAAGATACCCATAATCGGTCTCTACAAGGACTACTTCAAAGCTGATAAGGACACCAACCTGTTTAACAACGAGGAAGCCATCAAGAAAACCTCAGCCGACCTCAAAGTCTCCACTGATGCAGCTAAGATATACAATGATATGAGCGGCATCGAGGACCGAGAAAAACAGATAAGCCCCATGAAAAACGCCCTACCCACGAGCCCAGCCACGAAGCCCTTCGAGTACGTTATCCAAACAATGGGCACAGGGATCAAGAAAAAAGTCGCCAACGGGTACCGAAAGGAATACGAGATAGCAGAGAAAGCAGCAACCATGTACAAGGATATGGGACTATCCTACAGCCAGATAATATCCAACACAATAGACGACGTTGAGGACGAGACCGCATTTAACACTAATAGCCAGATGCTTAACGCCCAGAGCAAAGGCGTCTACAAGAACCAGAGGGATAGGATAGGCGCCTATATCATACAGATGAAGGACGAGGGGATAATATGAGAAAACTAATCATGTTAATGCTGCTGGTCGCTGGAATCGGCGGCGCATATCTATACTTCCAGCCCACCACTGACCCCGTATCCGAGGTCTACGAGTTCATCCAGACCCGGGGAGTCACTGAGATCAACGTAGAACTAGTTGACAACGTGATGCATATCCAGTTCACCACACCAACATTACCCATGTTAATGGAGCTACAATACGACATAGCCGCTGAAGCAGCCGCCATCAGTGGCTTACCAGTTCACGTGGAATCCTACTTCAACGATGAACCCATATTCGCCCTATCCGGCACAGCTGGGAGCCTAGAGTTCACTGACATCAGATCCGTGGAGTACAAAATATTAACCGAGCTGAGCGTTTACGATGTAGTTATTGAGGCTATAGAGGTGTATGAAACCTACGCCATGGTGACTCTCAGCTATGTTGGTTCCGAGTCAGAGTTCTGGGCAGACCACCAGGCAATGTGTTTAACTGTTATACAGAACGCGGCGTGGATTGACAAAGTGCAGATTAATTACTTGGGTGAGACCATGAGCACACCTATCACCGTAGACACCGATGACGTGTTGGCGTATTACCGTGGAGAGATAACTGCCGACCAGTATATAGAGTCCATCACAACATACCCCGCAACCGGGTAACAGCCTTTTTTTGTTGGTTATATGATGCTATATCTTCTCAAGCCATCTTGCAAACCGCGATGATACTGGCTATTTTAACATCCTAGTTATATTTTCATTATTTAAAAAACTAGATATATAATATATATAATATATTCATTTCAAAAAATTTGATTCTTATAAAGATCTAATGTGATATAATAGAAGAATAATCATATTACATCAATATATGATGCTATAACTTGATGCAAATATTATAATAAACTAAAGATATGCTAAAAATAGAGTTAAGAAAAGATATAAATAATATGTTCTTTTCTAAGAAACGCGTCGGGGTGCTTCATCACTGGTTTGTCGCAGAACCCTCCCCGATTTCTTCTAAACACTAACAAAGAAAAAATTCTGATATATATAAAAATAAAAAATTAGGTTAGACTTATAGACGGTTACTTATACCAGGTAACTTCGCCTGTTGTACCATCATATAGGCCGTAAACTTCCCAGCTAGAGGCATCATCATTGACCGCCCAAATCTGGTAGTTACTCGCATACCTGTCTCCATCCTCGTTGAGCCTATTCCATCCGCTAGCCCCGAACTGCGTATAAGCAGCTGGACTCTGCAGTGGAATAACTTCGGTTGCATCAGTGCTCTGTGCCTCTAGGATGGTTTTGGTAAGTATCCAACCTATGTCATAGGTACATGCATAGTAGTAACCGAATGGCTGAGATACTAGATCATAGTACTCATCATATAGTCTGTTAAACATCTCAGAGTCTGCTGGTGCAGCATAGGTGCTATAGACCTTTAGATGCGCCGCTTGATCAGGAGCGTCATCTAGAGCCTGCTGACTCAGTACTGTACCGTCAGAGCCGAACCAAGGAAGACTGTAAATAGTCTCATAGTCCTGAGCCTGAGTAATCATAGTAACATACTCGGCGAAAGATATGATCTCAACAGCTACCTTATCTTCACCGTATTCAGCTACTGCTTCCTCCGCGATATCTTCCGCGGTCTGCAGATAGTTACTGAACTCGGTTGTCTGAGCTGCATAACGGATCTTCTCAAGTACTACGCCTCCGTTATCCACGAACTCTGGCTCAAGTATGTTAACGATTCCGTCAGCCCAAGCGTCTCCTCTGTAAATCAATACAATTGCTTCTATGCCCTTGCTCAGCAGCATTTCTGAGATGGCTGGAGCTTGAACTAGGTCCGTTGGACACATCCTGTATAGGTTGTCGTCCTCAATGGCTAGTAGTGGGCTTGTAGAGGATGCGCTCCACATGAGCATGTCGTTATCGTTACAGTAGCTTAGCGCTGCCTGTGCCTGACTAGACCATAATCCACCTATGAATATGTTAACATCCATGGACTTGAATCCTTGAACTTTCTCAAGGTGGATTGCTGCTTGGCTTGTAGCGTCATCGATAAGATACTCGAATTCTACGTCGTAACCCAATAGGTCTGCGTACTCATTGTAATCGGGGGTCATTATCTCCTCGATTAAAGGTGTCGCTGTCTCCAGTCCGACTGTGGTTGAGCTGATGTAACCGAGCTGTATTGTTCTTCCCTCTAAGGGGTTTTGAACTTCTACAGGTCCGGTTCCGTCTCCGCCTTCTCCACCGTCTCCGCCTGGTGCGAGGAAGTATCCTGCACCTGCGCCTACGACCAGTCCAACGACTATAAGTACGATTGCTAGTGTATTACCTTTCATTTCCAAATTATGTTCACCTTTTTTTAAGGTAGTATGATAACGATATGTATTATATATAAAATTTAAGAAAATTAATATTTAATGTATAATTCACTCCTTTTATTGTTGATATTATTGAAAATTTTTAGTATGATTCTAAATATAATGAATAAAACATATCTAAAAACACGTAATATAATAAGATATTTTATTGCTATACAGAGTAAAATATTAATAAAACATGTTTTTTACATTGAAATCAAAAAGGGTTAGAATCCTGCCGAGAAAGGATTGGCTTTGTACAAATTGTTCACCTCTTTCTCGGATACGCTCATCAGAAAAGATATCAAATCTAGATAAGTTAGCAACCAAGTATTAGCATCAAATAGAACCGGTTATCTTGATAATCGTTTCCATTTATAGTCCTATGAGCCCTGAGATAATATTTAACATTAATCCAAACCTTAATTATGTGATGCTACAGCGTGAAATCCTTTAAGCCCAGATAAGCCTTGATTTACCCGTTAATGAAGCATACAATGAGATCAAGATATAGTTAAAGTTTAACGATGTCTCAATCAAACAAGAGAATCCACCCAATAACCTAGTCGCCTACTGGAAAGGCAACATAGTTGGAATCGATGGAGAGTCCCTCGGTTACAGACCGGATAACCAGTTTGAGCCAAAAGTTCCATTTGATTATGATCTGGTTAATGACCCATTTTATAAGGAGATCAAGGTCAAGTTTGTGGGAGATGATAGGCACTCAAGAGCGGTCATCACGGTTGAGCAAGTTGATCCAAGACACGGAGAAAAGGGACTGATATACTGGGGGCTGAAGCTGGAGAAACTGAGTGAGGAACTAGGGGCCGAGACCAAGCCTAGAAACCTGTACGGCTCAAGGGTGGATGGAGAGATAAGTAAACTGGCTAGAAATTATCTTCTTTTATTGTTCTCGTCCCTGGCAATCATACTAACTGTTTTCGGGTTGCAGCTGGATAAACTCCTTACATATGGCTTCATAGGGGTCATCCCATTGTCATACTTCTACGGAACAAGGTATCATGTCTACAGGAAGATCAAGAATCGTACCAGAAACCCATAGTTATGGTCTAAAAGAAAAATTTATATTTTATTTCCCAG
>CAZLHA010000066.1:0-3347 GCA_964559155.1 uncultured Candidatus Bathyarchaeia archaeon
ACATCTATGAAAGGCTGCACCTTACGCACTATGCTCTTATGATGCTCCAGCTCAGCTTCATGCTGGTATAAGGGTACCTGGTCCGGGTTCTCGCTGAGTATATTCAACCAGGGTAAGGCCTTCCTGTACTCTCGTTTAGACCAACCTGTGTCACGTATCACCTTATTATACTCGTTACTGTCAAGCTGGGCTCGGTGCCCTAGCATAAACTCAGCTACAATAGGTTTAGCCTGTGATCTGCTCCACTCGGTGCGTGCTAGGTCCCTGAGCTCATGCAGATTCTTACCATACCTCACGTTTTTCCTTCCTGACCCTAGTTTACGGTCAATGAAACCTAGCTCTGAAAGCCTCCTAAGCCAATACTCCCTTAACACATCATAAGTTATCGGGGTATCCCGGATAGTCTTGAAGATCACATCCCCACCCGGTTTCCTGTGATTGGTTAGATACTCCTCAAGAAGCATCAAGGCATCTCCCCCGATCAGATTATAGAACGGTATCCCGGCGTACTGCTTACGGCCATCCTGCTCCGCTACAATAACCCGGTTTCCTTTCTCTAATTGGTCTAGGAGACTCATATACCCTGTTCGGTTCCAGTGGTCAAACTCACCCCAACCCATAAACCCGGCGAACATACAAGCAATAACAGCACGATAAGTAGGGTTACAAGCTAAAACTACCTGTCTAAGCTCCTTACGACTCAAATTCCCCGGAGTCTTAGAGATCTCGCCTTGTACCTTATATACGTCAGCCGGTAAGGGAGCCCGGTTATGAAGGAAAAACGATTTAATCACTGAGTCCCGTCTCTCCAAAGTCCCCGTAGTAAGCTCATCTTTCACACCATGCATATAATCAATCACAAGGTCCACAATAGCGTAATCCTTGTGCTCCCGTTGATACTCAATAAACTCTCTAGGAGAATAATCACTGAACTTTGAATCACTCTCCTCCACCCATTCAAGAAAATACCTGAAATCATCAAGATAACTCACCTGAGTATCCGGTTTAAAGTTCCTAATCCATCTCTGAATACACGCCATCTCCCTAAGATGACTGTTTCGACCAGTAATACGCTTCAAATCACTTAAAACTACATGGAAAACACCATATTAAACTTGTCTTACACTCTCCCGTGAACAATTCAACTCTTAATACTGATCTGAATATGAAACTTTCCATTATATTACATCTAGAAATAAAGTGCAGAAATATTCCAGCATAAGTAGCCGGTAAACTTTAACTTTTAGCGCTATAATGTTTCAATATGTCCAATCAGAAAAGGGTAATAATTTTCAATGGTCCACCTGGAAATGGCAGAGATAGGGTTCTCCGAGAGCTTCAAGAGATAGCAAGCTTCGGCTATCATCATCTTTTTAAGTATATTGTCGAGGAAGCGAAACTGGATAACACCAATTTAACAAAGATCAATATACTGGATTTTTATGATAGTCAGCCAGAGAAAATGGAGCAATATCGGCTCAAGGCGATACAAAAGATCAACCACGAAATAAATAAAGCCGGTGGAGTGCACGTTGTGAGTACACCGGTTCATTTCGAATGGAAGGGAAACAGGTTCCAGGGGCTCACCGAGAACGATGTCCAGTTACTGAACCCGGATATGTTCATCATCATATTTGATGACATAGTACGAGTAAGGGACAGGTTATCAAAAGACGATCAGTGGCAGAATCATAAATTCACTCTGGGAGAAATAGCCAATTGGAGGAGGGAGGAGGTTAACCATGTCTATCGATTAGCTGAATCATTCATACCTAAACGCAACATACAGATGGTGGCCTTTGAGAATGGCCCCGAGTTGGTGCGAGACCTAATATACAAACCCAATAAGGAGACGGTTTATCTAAGCCACCCCATAACGGGGGAGGGAGCAGACTTTTTCAAAAAGATAACCAGCTTCCTTGATAGCCTGAAAGAGTACTATGTATTATATGATCCCTACTTGATTAAGGACTGGGACATAGTAGAGCAGTGGAGAGACGCTGTCAACGCCACAATCGACGCTAGAGAGGAAATGCCTGATACATTTACCTTCAGGATGACATACAAGGATGGCCCTATGGAGGCTGAGTTCGATATCAAAGAAGTAGAGACAGCTATCAAGAACCTAAGGTTCCAGATTATAGACAGCGATTACAAGATTATAGAAAACAGTGACATGGTGGTAGTATATCATCCACGTAAAAGTATAAGCGCCGGAGTGATGTGCGAGATGGTTTACGCTAAATCACTGGCAAAACTTGTTTACGCCTATTATCCATATGAACCCAGTCCATTCTTCGAGTGGTACGCTACCCGTATCTTCACCGACGCAAACGAGATGAGAGACTTCCTCATCAAAGAATCCAAGATGACCGGACAGCGCCCACTGGATGTCTTCAACCAGTAACTCTTTTTTCATCTTTTATTATTCAATAATCCTTTAAAGCATGGAGCCTGTCGCATCAACGAAGGGCGCCTAGATTGAGATACCTAGATGAATTCATTCTGAACAGGATTAATTCAAAGAAAAACAGATTGGAGACTATGCTTCTAGAGAAAGAGACATTGGAAAAAATTATCACGGAGATTCAGGTAAAGTATATCTACTCCAGTAACGCTATTGAGGGGTCCTCGCTGGGGTTAGACCAAGTGCACAGAATCATTGAAAGTGGGCATGATTACCTTGGTAAGTCGCCTTATTATCAACATTTAACCATCAATCAATGCAACGCATTCGGGTATATTAAGAGAAATGCGAGAAACAGCATCACAATCCAAGATGTACTTGAACTTCACAGCATAATTATGAAGAATATTCAAAGGGAAACCGGTTGCTTCAGAGACCACGATACGGGGAACAGGATCCATGAAAAGATGGAGGATTTTCTCGACACATTATCTCTGAGCGAGGAATATCATGCCATCGAGAAATCGGCAATAATTCAAGGCTATTTTCATCAGGTAAGACCATTCAACTATGGAACAGGAATAATCGCTCGTCTACTAGCTAAGTGGGTGCTAAACCAACACGGGTACCTACTTGGTATTGACTTGAATAAGCATGAAATTAAGTATTATAGGAGATGCGCTGAGAGGGCGGGTAAAGGCATACTATATCCGTTAGTGAATATGATGTCCACCTGCGTAGAGGATACATTAGACCATCTTCTCGTAAAAATTAGATCACATAATATCATACCCGTTGAAGATGCTATGAGAATAAATCACCTAGACAGATCCCAGATGATAGAAGGTATAAGACGAGGAGAATTCAAGGCATACAGGAAAAATGGTTCAATCTACGTGGTGAATAAAGCAACTGAGAAGATTAGTCATGGAGCACAGAT
>CAZLHA010000066.1:3357-12686 GCA_964559155.1 uncultured Candidatus Bathyarchaeia archaeon
AATTTAATCAAGATCCATCCAAGGAAGCACCACAGTCTTCTCTTTTGGCATATAGACCTTAAGTTTCTCTCCAGACCTGTAGTTTTTCTCAGGAGGAGCATCAATCGTCAGGCTCTCATCACCTATGCGAATCTTTACCTCTGAAACAGCGCCTATGAATGCACTCCACTCTATTACGCCAATTAGTATGTTGTAAGGTGTGTCAGGCTCTTTGAGGTAAAAATTCTCGGGTCTTAGAACACATGCTACTGGGTCACCGATTGAAAGATCCTTTTCCCCTGTATTGACGCCTTCAAGAATCCCTTCACCTATATCAACAGACACTAGATCAGATATGCTTGTTATCTCCCCTTCAAGTAAGGCACCTTTCCCAATGAAAGTAGCTATAAATAGGTTCTCAGGATTGTTGTATATCTCTTGGGGTGTACCAACCTGCATTATCCGTCCATGGTTTTGTATAGCGATCCTGTCGCTTATAGCCATGGCTTCTTCTTGATCATGTGTAACATAGATAGTAGTTATACCCAGTTTACGTTGAATATCTTTGATCTCTTCCCGCATCTCTACCCTGAGTTTTGCATCCAAGTTACTGAGAGGCTCATCAAGTAAAAGGATGTCTGGTTCTACAACGAGAACTCTAGCCAGTGCAACTCTTTGCTGTTGTCCACCGCTGAGTTGGTTAGGAAATCTGTTACCCATACCCTCTAACCCTACTAGGTCGATGACTTCTTCCACGCGTTTATTAACCTCGTCTTTAGGTATTTTTCGTATTTTCAATCCATATGCAATGTTTTCCTCTACTTTCAGATGAGGCCATAGTGCATAATTCTGGAAGACCATCCCTGTGTTACGTTTGTAGCTTTGAAGCTGTGTAACATCTTTTTCATCATAAAATATCGATCCCTCTGTCGGGTATTCCAGTCCAGCAACTAGTCGCATGGTGGTTGTTTTTCCACAACCGCTGGGTCCTAGGAATGTGAAGAATTCACCGTCATTGATAGTTAGATTTACGTCATCTGCTGCAACTATATCGTCGAATCTTTTCGTTACATTTTTTAGCTCTACTTTTACCATTTTTTAGACTCCTAGGAAGGATGATTTCTGTTTCAAGATGTAGTTGGAGATGGCCATAGCGGTTATCTGTACAGCCATAAGTAGTACACATAGTGCTGCTCCTATACTTACTGAGCCTGTTGCAGCTGCACCGTACACTATTTGGCTGATAAAATAGGTAATTGGTACCCTGTCTTCACGTAATCCACCGAGGGTAACGCTTGCACTCACTTCACTCATGCTATACACGAAGCCAAGTATGGCGCCGTTAATTATGTGACCAATTATAAGGGGTAGTACAATACGGAAGAAAGTAGTTGTCCGATCTGCTCCCAAGTTCATACTACTCTCTTCCAGACTTTTATCTACTTGTTGTAATCCGGCTCCAACACTCCTTGTAGTAAAAGGTAGCCGCCTAATGCTATACGCGCATATCAGTAAGAGAGCTGGATCCATTAAGGGATCAAGTAAAGTACCAGCGAATACATCACTGAAGAAGAGAAAGTAACCAATAGCCAGACTGATTCCAGGTATTGCTACAGGTATAGTGGATAAGGTATCGAGTATTCCTCTGCCCGGGATATCTCGCTTGCTAACAAGGTAGGCTATGCTACTACCTACAAGGATCATTATCACCACAGCCACCCCACTATAAATTAGGCTATTCAAGACCGCGCCTCTAACCTCTTTATTGGTGTAAAGAGTTCTTAGATATTCTGTAGTTAATTTTGAGGGCAAGGTTCCACTAGTTGCCCAATCAGATGACGCCAAGATCACTGTGCCGATCTGAGGCATGGCCGCTAACAAAATTATCATTACAAGGAATGCTACTATCAATACCTGCACTGCCGGTTTTGGAGTTCTTGTACGTTGAGACCATCTTCCACCTTTACTTATCATAGCGTAGCTGCGTCTATCGACATACCATCTAACAACGATGTAACTCAGAGAAGTTACGAGTAAAATCAATACTGCCAAAGCGGCTGTCTTGGGGCTTATCCCACCTGTGAGGGCCTCAGCGAAGCTGTTATAGATCTGGTAGCTGACTACTCTTCTGGCGAGGGGGTTAGCTCTAGCTCCTACGAACCCAATCGGGGCTCCGAGGTCCTCAAGACTGAATATAAAGGTCATAATGGCTCCAGCAGCAAGTCCGGGTATTATGAGGGGAAAAGTTATGGTTCTGAATAGTTTTAATCCTCTTGCACCCAAGTTTTCAGCCATCTCTTCTAGGCTTGGATCTATGCTGTTCAGTGTTGCTAGTGTGTTCATATAGACTATAGGATAATAGGCTAATGTTTGGGCCACGGTTATACCGAACAAGCCGTCTATATCAATTCTCCAAGGGATTACATGTAGTACTTCATTTAAAACCCAGTTAATCAAACCATTTCGAGGATTGAACAGTTTCCCGATGACGTATGCGTTCACAAAAGGGGTAGCAAGCAAGGGTACCAGTAGTACTACTTGGAATACTCGTTTGCCAGGGAAATTATATCTACCCATTAACATAGCTAGAACAACACCTATTATGCAACAGGCTATAGTCACGTTTAGCGCGACGATTAAACTGTTGAAAAAGATCCCGTGATCTGTGCCCCATAGAATCAATATGCCCTTCCTAAGCTCCCACATACGGCCACCGGTAGCCCTCAAGCTAAAGTAATCGGTACTTGAGAGTATGCTCCAAAACCAGTGAAGACTTAACTGGGTTTGATATACGAATGCTTGGAAAAACATACTCAGTAGAGGCAAAGTAAGGAATAACATAAGCGAGCTATAACCAATTACAGTCTGTATTACTGTCATTAAATCAAACTCTCGACGGAGTTTTACCCATGTCTCTTCAAAAGAGAAAGAAAAATCCTTGAGGGCCATCTCTGGACACCTATTAGCCAATTAGTTCCTGCAGATCATTGAGGACCTGCCTGTATCGATCTATGGCAGCTTCTCTCCAAGCATTTTTCATGATTTCTTTGAACTCGGCGTCAGTTGTTATCCTATCGTTTATTCTCTGAGCGTATTCCTCGGAGAAAATCACTGCTTCCTCAGTCTCGGGGTCATTGAACTCCAGAGCTAACGGATCTCCTAAAGCATCTGCTAATTCAAGGAACTCTTCATGTGAAATTTCTCCATTATATTCAGCGTCAGCTAGTTCCAGCCAAGTATTCTGCAGATCTTGTTGAGCTTCAACCAGGGATCCCTTGAAAAAGAACATCATAGATGTCTCATAACTCAAAGCCAGTTCGTCACTGAACTCAATTGTAGTAGCTTCCATAGTTGCTTCATAGCTGGCTTCAAGGTCAGGTCTCGTCTCACCTATCTCTGTGTTGAATACCTCTGGGTTCATGGGCATCCTGTTGATTGATTCATCTAGCCAGATTTTCTGGCCATCTGGACTCAACACCCATGCTATAAATGCCTGTGCTGCTTCAGGGCTATCACTTGTAGATACCATGGCTATCGGATCAGCATTAACCGCAGTCCCGTCTTCCGGTAACACATATTTGCATAATTCAGGCACTTCTAATTGAGCGGTGTATCCATAAAAGTCAATCGTTGTTCCTGCTCCTATTGTGCTCTGCATCGCTGCGTCTCTTACAGATTCTGATCTATCATATATTCGTGCGTTAGCTGCGATTCTTGTGAGAAGTTTCCATCCCTCTTCCCAACCATAAGTTTGTAGAATAATCTCAAACATACGTGTATTACTTGTACTAAGGGTTGGGTCAGCTGTTCCTATTGCAGGAACACTTGGGTATAATGCGAACTGAGCATATGTTTCATTTCCAAGCTCCTGCCAAGTTTGAGGCTCGGATAGTTCTTCTGTCTCTAAGAACTCTTTGTTAATGGTAAAACCAAATGAGCTAATAGCGCTTCCCACCCAGACTACTTCCCCATCTTTAATTCTTTTTGCAGGTGCACCGCTTATTTCTTCAGGTATTACATCCAGTATCTCGGTTACTTCATCGCTGGTCAAGGGTGCTAGTAGATCTTCACTGTTTACTAGGTCGAAGACAACGGGTCCACCACCCCATGCTATATCAATGTCTCCGCTTCGTTCTATCGTATCAACCCAGAGACTGCTGGCTACACCCATGAATTTAATTTGATTTCTATCTGTTATACCATATTCTGCTGCTATATCTGTTTCCAGGAACGCTGCTCGTGCTTTGAATAATATATCGCTACCGTGTCGTGTGATTATTGTTAACTCAACGGTCTCAGGTTCAATGCTGGTTACTTTAACATCAACGGTATATGTTTCCTCTGAGGTCGCGGAGACTGTTGATGTATCAGTCTCGTAGCCTTCTTTCTCAAAGGTTAAGGTATAGGTGCCTGTTTCTACTGTGAAACTATAGGATCCATCTTCACCCGTTGTGGTTGTCTCCCCATCAAGGCTTACAGTAGCGCCTGAAACAGCTTCCCCATTTTCATCAATAACAACACCTTCAACAGTAGCTATAATCGGTTCTCCATCACCTCCGTTCTCCCCATCACTTGTTGGTAGAGATGGCTTATTGAACATGAATACGTATAATCCGCCTACAATAAGCACCGTTGCTATTACTCCTATAATAATTCGTTTATCCAAAGCATTACACCTTGTTTGAAAAATGTTCTCATCGACATTTAATGTTTGCCTAGAAACCTGTGAAAGAGTTTTTAATGCCTTAAACGTATCTAACGATGGGAGAAAATATGAAAAGAAAATTAATCCCGGTTCTTATACTAACAATTCTTGCATTAACAACGATAATACCTGTAGCGGCGGTTAACTATGAAAAACCCGTGGTTGTCGCCCACTTAAAGGGGGCAATTGATCCAGACACTCAACTTGCGGCAATGATGAATAATATAACCTATATTGACTGGAAGGTAGTTTTAGGAGATATCACATCAAGCGATCTCTCTGGAGCCAGTATGCTATTAATGAGTCTAAGCGATTCATCAGTAACATATACCTCAGATGAGCTCCCAGCAATAGAGTCATGGATGAGCGAAGGGGGGAAGACAATTTACATCTCCGCAGATAGTGACTATGGAACAGATCACCTTAGACAGGCACAAGCCAATGCCGTTCTAGAAGCCATAGATTCTAGACTACGAATAGATGACTGCTCTGCAGAGGATGCGGTCAGCAATGGAGGAGCACCATACCGAGTACTAGGAGTTTCTTCAAATATAGCACCAGAAATGGAGTTCCTAGTTAGGGGTGTGGAGCGAGGACTATTCCACGGCCCGGGAATTATTGTAGGTTATGAGGAAGGTGAATATGTAGATCTTTCCAGTGAAAGCATGGATAATGTATATGTCATAATGACTACAAGTGAGATGGGCGTCGTAGTTGATAACAGTGAGCCCGCACCAAACGTAATGAAGGCTGGTTCTGAAGGAGAATTCCCCTTAATGGTCGCTGAAATCGACTACGCTAAAGGTAACACGATTATCGCAGCAGGTGAAGCCCCATTTGATCAATACATGGGCTTGTATGCTCCTGAAATGATTAGAGCAGACCGATACGGTGTTGACGCAAACCCACAACAAGGGGAATATCTTGTAAAAAACATACTCAAATATGGTACCGTATTTGGATCTAAGATACTAAGCCAAACCTCTGAAATCATAACAAAAGAGTCCGAAATAGATACACTAAATGAGAACATTGAATCATTAAACACAAAAGTAAGTGACTTAGAATCAGAAGTCTCAACCTTTGAGTCTCAGGTAACTAGTCTGGAGGCCGATCTGGAGGCAGCTCAAAGTTCAGCCAGCACCATGCAGCTAGCAGCTGTTGCAGCACTGGTAATTGGTGTCGTAGTTGGGTACTTCGTTGGACCAATGATAAAGAAAGAGTAACACCCTTTTCTATCTTTTTTATTTTAATTTTCCTAGAGTTATTTATTTTACCGATAATGATTTTATCTATGCGTATTTGGAGCATCCACCCAAGTTATCTCGACTGGATGGGACTCGGAGCCCAATGGAGGGAGGGTTTACTGGCTCAGAAAGTGGTGCAAGGCAAGACCAAAGGCTGGAAAAAACATCCTCAGTTAAATCGGTTTAAAGAACATAACGATCCTTTGAGAGCAGTCGGCTTTTATTTATTAGGGATATACACTGAATCTCAGAGAAGAGAATATAATTATAATTACTCCAAGATAATCAAACCAGTTGATTCAATACAAAAAATACCCCTGAATAGTGGTCAAATAATCTATGAGTTTGACCTACTCATGGAGAGATTAAAGAAGAGAACACCAGATAAGTACAAAGATAATCTGAATATAAGTAAGATACAACCTCATCCATTATTTACTATTATAGAAGGGCCTCCGGAGAAGTGGGAGAAATCATATTGGAGAAAATATGAAGCATAAATAATGTTTTTACCCTTTATATAATATTATGTAAAAGTTTTACATGAATGACATGAATACATTCGTTAAAATTGAAGGAGACCCCAAGAAAGAAGCCATTGAAGCTCTAAGGAAAATAGCTGTCGATATGCCCGAAATATGCATCATGGATGCAAACCTGGAGGAGGTTCTAGGAGTAGATATGGGAGTAGCCCAGGCACATGGACCCCAAGGGGTGTCAGGTGCCGGTGGAAGAGGACGGATTAGCTCCATAGAGATGATTATGAACTATTTCGGTGGACCGAGTGAGATAACAGAGGAGAGATGTCAGAACATCATCAGTGATGGAGATATAGATCTAGGTGAATACGACTTCGTATTTGAGTGGTCAGATAAACCAGAGCCAGCACAGAGAACAATGCTTGAAGAAAAGATTGCCAAGACCTTGAAGTCTTTTGACGTAGAGTACACTATGGAACACAAAGGATAATTCACAATTTTTTTCTCAATCCTTTCATGAAATGCCCTTATAAAAGATAGACCTCCACCCCAGTTAAAATTATAAAAAATTGCGACACATGTGAAGCGTCTCAAAATAACTCATAATAATCCACATGCATTACAGATAAGGAAGATACCCCGAATAACCTAAAGTTTTTACCGACCCCAAACCATAAAATGTAAAAATGAGTCGAATCAAGGGTATCTTCTTTGATCTTCACGGCACTATTTTGCTTAGTGATAACGTGGATCAAGCTTGGGAGAATTGGGCTAAAGCATTTCACAGGGAGATGGCAGAACATGGAACCACTATAATCTTCGATGAATTCAAAGAATACTTGAAGAACCTCTTCGAGTCAGATACCCCAGATTATGATGAACCCGGATTCACATTATTCATGAGAAGAGTCAAGGAACTAGGTTACCGGCTTGGAACAGATATACCATCCCATGAGATTCGCTCAATGGTGGATAAACTTGTAAGACTCTGGCACCAAGGCATGTACCTAGATGAGGATATAACACCGTTGGTAAAGCACCTACAGGAAGAGCACACCGTGGGCCTGATAACTAATTGGGAGCATACACCCAGAATATATGAGTTGTTGGATGAGCTAAAGATGCATGGATTATTTGATTCTATAGTGATATCGGATGAGGTGCAGTGCGCTAAACCAGATCCACGTATATTCCATATAGCCCTAGAGAAACATGAACTAGCCCCAAATGAAGCCATATACATAGGCGATATGGATGTTGATGTTCAAGGCGCCCTCGCTGCAGGGTTAAAACCTGTACTAATCCAGAGAAAGCAGAGTAACGGCGTATGGGACCCTTACACAGATAAGAAGAACCAGAAATACACCACAGAGACCGTGCATATTATCTCAGCTCTAAGCGAGATACCATCTCTCCTTGATCGATTGTGAGAAACAATATAACCTTCTATTCAGGTTATTCAATGAATTGATACCAGACAGGCTACGAGTAAGCATAGGGTCAGCCGCAGTACTCGGATTACTAAATTACCGACTATCCGTACCCCCCACCACAGCGTACCTCATGAGCTACACAGATGGCCCCTGTCTGGCTAATTGTAGCTTTTGTGCTCAAGCATGTGGTAACGAAGCCGATCATGATAAACTTAGTCGGGTAATTTGGCCTGATTTCTCAGTCAAGAATATTCTTGCTGGATTCAAGGAACCCGCCTATCATGTTCTGGAGCGAGTCTGTTACCAAGTGATCAACTATACCGGGTTTCTGAGAGATGCGGTAGACATCATTAAGATGCTGAAACGAGAAACAAGATTATCTGTCTCTGTGGATATCTGCCCTATCTCCAGCACAGGTTTAGATAAGCTTCATGAAGCAGGGGCAGAGTACATCAGCATACCACTTGACGGAGCAACAAAGGAAATATTCAACAAAGTCAAAGGCGTAGACGTAAACGGTCCTTACCAGTGGAACACCCATTTCAAGGCCCTTGACTCAGCTGTAAATGTTTTCGGAAAAGGCCGTGTGGGAAGTAACATAATAATTGGTCTAGGTGAATCAGAGAGAGAGGCTGTTGAGCTTGTCCAACGCCTTCACGAGATGGGTATAAACCCAGTATTGTTCGCCTTTACACCGGTTCCAGGTACACGTTTAGAGAACCTTTCCCAGCCTAACGTGGATAATTACCGAAGGATCCAGATTGCCAGATATCTGATTGTCAATGAATATGCAACTATCGATGACATAGTCTTTGAAGATGGCA
This sequence comes from uncultured Candidatus Bathyarchaeia archaeon, assembly GCA_964559155.1. Taxonomy (GTDB): domain Archaea; phylum Thermoproteota; class Bathyarchaeia; order TCS64; family TCS64; genus RBG-16-57-9. Next base: position 12,025 of record CAZLHA010000066.1, read on the forward strand.
GAATAAAGGAGTTCATGATCTCTAATCTAGCTTCGCTACTGAGAGATGGTGAAGCGTTCAGAACCACGGGTTGCCCTGGATGTAATAGACCATTCTACAATGAGAGGCCATCAGGTCCATTCTACAACTATCCGAGAAAACTTACTAAGGCTGAGATTAAAAAGGAGTTGGAAGAGATCGGTTTAGGTAACCCAAGTTTATCTGGAGTCATGTATAAAAAATAAGTAATAAAATGTTCTCAATCGATGATCCTAGCGAGAAAGAAAAGGAAGAGATCATAGAAAAAGTAGCAAATAAAAGGAGTCCAACATGGAATGGAGGGTCCAGCGATTGTATACTGGAAAGCAGTAAACCAGTCTCCCATATAAGAACACAGCTGGGATAAAAATATCTTACACCTATCCTCCCGTTACTCAAACGAGCCCTTGGGTTGTCAGCAGATAAGATATTACGGGAACTTGAGAAATGTAATAATATAGAGAAGCCCATAGACCTAATTGAAGAAAAAAGGCGATAAATAGTAAATATCATGTTACAAATAAAACCCTCGTCCCATTTACACCCTCGATTTTCTTGATCCTCATGTTCAACAAATCATTCAAACGTTCATAGTTTTTTGTCCTGAACTTAGCCAATATATCATAAGATCCGTTTACAGCGTG
>CAZLHA010000067.1:0-1864 GCA_964559155.1 uncultured Candidatus Bathyarchaeia archaeon
CAACCAAGTCGCTGGTGTCCTCCATTAGTCTTGCTTTACCAATACCAGGCGCCCCCGGCTCATAGAGTACACCGAATCCCCCATCCACCGCCGCGAAAACGCTGCCGAGACCCGTCTTGCACTCGATCTCAGCGATATGAGCTATCTGAGCAGCGTCAATAGGGTCTAACCCTAATTCAAGGGCTTCATTAAGGGATAGACTAAGGCTTAGGGCCCCACCTCCGCTGCTTCCGAAGCCAGCGGTAATAGGTGTGTCAATACTATGATGAACGATTATCTTGAAGGGTTCTGACAAATACTGCCTATATTTTGATAATACGGTCTCGCTGACATATGCGTCTATCATAAACTCATCGTTAATGTAGATCTCTTCACTCATCCTAGTGGATGACTCAACCCTTACACGGGTATGAACGCCACGGGTTATACTAACACCGGACCCCCGTGCACCCCAATACAATGGATCATCCCCCATAGTACATATCTGGAATAAACCTGTCAAGTGACCGGGTGCGAAAGCCTCTGCTTCCCTCATGGAAATCTCTATGGGGTAGTAGATTAAAGGGAAAAAGGTTTTGAAAAGGAGCTACTTTAGGCGGTTATAGTCAAAGGTTTTCCCGGGGTCAACTATACCTGCATCAACTGGGAATAGATCCGTATACTTTAACCCGCTTCCAGTGTTGAATAGGACTACTTTGTCAGTCTTATCCACTGAACCCTGGTCCAGCATTTTTCTGAGAGCCGCATATGTGGCTGCTCCCTCGGGGCAGACGAACATTCCCTCATGTTTACCTATGTCGGATACACCCTCCATGATCTCCTCATCGCTTACTGCTATGCACTCCCCACCACTCTCACGGGCAGCGTTCAACACCAAGAAATCAGCCAGGGCTTTGGGCACTCTTAACCCAGCTGCTTTGGTCTCCGCGTCCTCAAAGAACCGGGATTCATCTGCTCCTTCCTTATAGGCCTTAACTATAGGAGCACAGCCTTCCGCTTGTACAGAAACCATCCTCGGCCGCTCGCTGCCTATCCATCCCAGTTCCTCAAGCTCATCAAATACCTTCCACATACCTATTATCCCAGTTCCGCCGCCTGTAGGGTAAATGATTACATCGGGTAGCTTCCAGTCCATCTGTTCAGCTACCTCTATTCCCATGGTTTTCTTACCCTCAACCCTGTAGGGTTCACCAAGTGTGGCTACGTTAAACCACTGCATCTCATCCATGCCTTCTTTCACCAGTTTACCCGCGTCAGTGATTAGGCCATCAACAAGCACTACTTTAGCTCCCACCACCTGGCACTCCACCATGTTAACCTTGGGGGCATCTTTGGGCATGAAAACATAGACCTTCATACCGGCTCTTGCTCCATACGCAGCCATGGCCCCTGCAGCGTTCCCAGCTGAGGGCAGGGCTACGCTTTTGATACCCAGTTCTTTGGCTTTACTTATGGCCATTCCGAGACCCCTCGCCTTGAATGTGCCAGTGGGGATAATACCCTCATCTTTGATCCATAGGTTCTTGAGACCTATCTCCTTACCCAGTCTGGATACATGTGTTAACGGTGTCCAGCCCTCACCCAGAGATACGATGTTTCTTCTCTCCTTCACGGGCAGTAGCTCAAAGTATCGCCACATGGAGGCCTTTCTTCCCACCAACTCCCGCCGGGTAACTGAGTCCTTAATTTTCTCCACGTCATACTTGGCGAACAATGGTTTCCCACATTTCTTACAAACAGTCTGCACTTCATCAGCGACATGAGTCTCACCGCATGCAGTGCACTCAAGATGAGTATAATAGCTCATAGTTATCATGTAAGAGAAGAGGGTATGAAAGATAACGTTTAGGTATACCTCACCTGT
>CAZLHA010000067.1:1874-12396 GCA_964559155.1 uncultured Candidatus Bathyarchaeia archaeon
GGCGACGATCCTCGCCGCCGTAGCCCTTGATTTTCTTACCCTCTGAGTCTCTCTGACCCATCAGGTTAGCTATCTCAGCGTATCCCTCCGATAGCATATACTCGGGGTTCATGCTGAAACGGGTGGGTATAGAGCTGGTAGCAGGTTGATCCATACCCTCCACCACTCGTTCAATCTGATCCCTTGGGATGGTGAATATCATCTCATAGTCCTGGGTTCCAGCATACCCCCTGTCCCCCCTACAGGGTACTGATGCCTGACACTCTTCTTTGAGCATAGCCGGTACGACAGCGTAGACGCAAGCCGAGTGGCCCCCCAGAACCGTTGTTATGTCTCTTCCATCCTCATACGCTAAACCCAATAATAACCGAAGTAACTGGGCTGAGTCACAGTAAACAATAGCCACGTCCGGTTCAAAATCCGCGGTGGTTAAAGGAGCCGAGACCACACCCACATATTTTCCCGTCTCAAAACGGGGAAACTCCCGGGCCCAGTTAGCCCCCGCCTCAAGAGACTTTACACCATGAGGGTAACGAGTCTTACCCTCAAAGAAATACTCCGGGGGCTCAGCTAAACCGAACCCGATGACGGGCTCGGGGCACCACATGTCCTCAAATAACTGAGCCACGGTCTCCCCATAGCGTCTTGATAAAGCGAAGGCTTGACAGGTTGAGAGGCATTTCCCGAATCGTTCCAGAGGCCTGAAAGCGGTCTCTGGTACCTCACCCTCATTCTCCAACATTTTTACTGCCAGTGGATAAGTGTTTAATCGAAGCTGCTGCTCCATCTTTTTCCCTAACTCGTTGTACTTATTCATAATGAATAACTGGGGGAGAGGGAAAATAACATTAACCCAGATTTAGAGGCGTTTCAAAGCCTCAGGTATTAGTTTTATCTTCTGCCAGATCCCTGCTTGCACACCCCAAGCCCGAGCCATAGCCTCCGCCCTCGCATCAAAGCTGGGAGCCTCATCGGGGTCTATCACGATATCAACAATAGTGGGGCTCCCGTTATCCAGCGCCTCTTTAGTAACATCCATGATCTCATCGGGTTTAGTAGCTCTGAGCCCGACTGCCCCCATGGATTCAGCTAGTTTTACATAGTCTGGGTTGATAAAGTCGGTGTTGAAGGTTCTACCCTTGAAGAGCACATCCTGTGTATCCTTGATCATGCCCAGTGTGCTGTTATTCATAATGAACCACTTCACCGGCACATCGTAGTTAACAGCAGTAACAACCTCCATTCCCTGCATCTGGAAACCACCATCACCACATATGCAGACGACTTGTCTACCCGGTGCAGCTATCTGACCACCTATGGATGCAGATACACCATAACCCATCGACGCCAGGCTAGAAGTAATATAGTAGGTCTTGGGCTTTCTTGACTGGAAGAAGGCCTCAACCCAAGCCAAGTTGTTACCAATATCGCCGAAGACAATTGTGTCTTCGGGTAGGGCGTCTCTTAGACTCTTCATCATACGTTGGGGCTTTATGGGTATAGCCTCGGAGCTCATAGCTGGATCTGAAAAATAGTGACGTTGCTCTTTCTCTTTAGCTAGAGAATCATTGCTTCTTTGTTTGACATCTATGTCCTCCAGTTCGGCTAGAAGTTGAGTTAGGGTTAACCGGGAGTCCCCCAGTATGCTTACTGTTGACTGATAATTCTTGTCAATCTCCCATGGATCGACGTCTATGTGAATTAAAGCCAAGTCCGGCTGGAATCTCGGATCCCAGGTATGGGTGGTAAACTCGCTGAAGCTTGTGCCAACCGCTAGGAGCACATCTACATCAGATCGAAGATACTTATTCGCGACATTGGTTCCATATAGCCCAACGATACCTAAAGATAAGGGATGATTCTCGGGCACAACTCCCTTGGCTCTCAAAGTAGTGGCGATAGGAATACGGTATTTATCCACTAGCTCCTCGAGCTCTGTATAAGCATCTAGAGCCCCAGCACCAGCTAGTATCGCTGGAGACTCGGCTTTAGCCAACATTTCTGCTGCTTCTCTTATACTGGATGGGGCTCCACTCATCGGTATTCGGTTTATCTTCTTAATGAGTCTCCCGTCTACGTCTACCTCAGAAGCGAAGGTGTCAGCAGTGATGTCGAGATGAACAGGCCCCGGTCTACCATTGAGAGCTAACTTGATGGCATTATTGAAAGATTGGTTCAGCTTTATCCCATTATTCACTAATGTACTGTACTTTGTCAATCCGTCAAATATCTCAACGTGATCAACTGTCCTCCCCTGACCAGTAGCCTCCTGCAACCCACCCTTTCCTATAGCACTGTTACCAACCTGTGCTGTAAGCACCATGATGGGGACACTGTCCATATACGCGGAGGCAACACCGGTTACAAGATTGGTCGCCCCGGGACCCACAGTACCTATACATACACCTAGTTTACCGCTCACTTGAGCGTATCCTGTTGCCATAAAGGATGCCCCGCTCTCATGTTTCGTCAGTATGGGAGTAAGATTGCTATCCTTGATGGAGTCAAATAACTTGAGAAGATGTCCCCCAGGGACACCAAAAGTATACTTTACCTCATTTTTTTCAAGAACCTTTACCGCTAACTCAGAACCCGTGATCCTCATATTTTACTAACTAACACAGATATTTATGATGCTTTTCTTAACTAGATTAATTATAGATGTAATTTTCTGTATATTATTTAGGAACCTTTTTATCTAATTTATCTCCCAAATAAGATACCAACCATATTGGAGAAACGACAAATGAGGTATATAGTTGTCAAACCCCTCCCGGAGGGAATGTAATGGGGTATCGTTTTATTAGTAAGTAAACCTCGACAACAAAAAGAAGCGGTATTAATCCGCGAAGAAGATAAAAAGCAACAGACCCCCCTTGGAGGGCAGCGTCTGAATAGGATATGGGAGCTTGGTAAACATGACTGAGATGACAGGAAGCAGAGCATTTGTTAAATCACTAGAGAACGAAGGAGTAGAACACATATTTGGAATATCAGGTGGAGCGTTAATCCCTATCTGTGACGAGTTACTGGACAGCGATATGCGGTTTATACTAGCGCGACACGAACAGGGTGCAGCACATATGGCTGATGGGTACGCCCGTGTCCTCAATAAAGTAGGAGTTTGCATGGCCACCAGCGGACCAGGTGCAACCAACCTTGTCACAGGTCTCGCGACGGCGCAGATCGATAGCAGCCCGGTGGTTGCTTTCACTGGACAGGTTAACCGCGCCGTGATCGGGAGCGACGCCTTCCAGGAATGCGATATAATCGGGGTCTCAGCCAGCGTAACCAAGTATAACATGCAGGTCATGAGCCCTGGAGAGATACCTGAAGCGGTTAAGAAATCATTCCATATCGCTAATACGGGTAGAAAGGGGGCGGTACTGGTGGATATACCGAAAGACTGCACAACCCTCAGCGACGAGATAGATTTCAACCCAGTGATAAAATTCAGAGGATATAACAACGATCACACACCATCACCTAAAGAACTTGACTGGGCTGCCCAGATACTCGCCAAAGCTGAGCGCCCCATAGTGATGGCCGGTGGAGGCGTAATCGCAGCCGGGGCAAGCAATGAATTAGTTGCCCTCAGCGAGGCTCTCTTAGCCCCCACGGCTAACACCCTGATGGGTAAAGGCGCCTTCCCCGAGGACCACCCATTGAGTCTTGGATTATGCGGAATGCATGGTACACAGGCCTCTAACAGCCTGGTGCCTAAGGCAGATGTCTTGCTTGTCGTGGGTTCAAGGTTCAGCGACAGGACAACCGCCAAGGTAGCAGACTTCAACCCCAACGGTAAGATAATCCACATAGACATAGACCAGAGCGAGATCAACAAGAACGTGGAGACCGTGACACAGGTAGTCGGTGACGCGAAGCTTGCATTAGCCGGGCTACTGGAAAGGGTTAAGACTCTTCGACAGAATCCGGATGAAGCATGGAGTAGAAGGATCAATGAGTTCAGATGCGACTGGGCTAGCGAGGAAGATTCACATAACGGATACCTACGGGCACCCAAGGTCATCAGGGCTCTAAGGGATGAGCTTCCAAGAGACGCAATAGTCACTACAGAGGTAGGTCAGAACCAGATGTGGGCAGCACTCCACTATGACACATACCTGCCTAGAACATTCCACACCAGCGGCGGCTTAGGCACCATGGGGTGGGGATTCCCAGCATCCATAGGAGCCAAAGCAGCCAAACCAGAGGTTCCAGTAGTAGATATCGCGGGAGACGGCAGCTTCGGTATGACAGAGAACAACCTAGCGACAGCTGTTGAAGAAGAGCTACCAGTCATAGTTGTTGTACTAAACAACAGGGTACTGGGAATGGTAGCCCAGTGGCAGAGACTCTTCTATGATGAACGATACAGCGCCGTGAAACTCAAAGGAAATCCCGACTTCGTGAAACTAGCTGATGCTTATGGAGCTGAAGGAGTCAGAGTGGCGACCCTAGAGGAGTTCAGAAGAGAAGTCAATAGAGCTATAGGAGCAGATGTCCCAACAGTCATCGATGTGCCCATAGACCCTGATGAGAACGTGATGCCCATGATCCCACCAGGCATGGGTCTCAAGGATACCCTGTGGGAGGCAGACTAGTGGCCATCCACACCGTAAGCTTCCTCGTAGAGAACAAGGCAGGGGTTCTCTTCAATGTGACAAACCTCTTCAGACGAAGAGGGTTCAACATCGAATCAATCGCCGTGGGCCCCATATTGGACCCAAAGTACAGCCGAATGACCATCAGCGTCGAGGCCGACGCCAAAACCTTGGCTAACCTAGTGGAACAACTGGATAAGATGGTGGAAGTCATCAAGGTCAAGCGACTAGACCCCTTGAGGACAGTGAAACGTGAGATGCTTCTAGTCAAACTCAGTACAAGTGACCCGTTAGCCCGTGAAGACGCGTTGAATTACATCAATGGCCAGCACGGCCTTGTACTTGATATCGATGATGACACCATCATGGCCGAGGTTACCGGTAACCCCGGGGAGCTAGAAGAGTTCCTAGAATATGTTAAAAGGATAGGCATAGTGGAGATGTCTCGTACCGGTATAACCGCCCTAGAGAAAGGACGGCTACAACTATAAGGTGAAAAATATGAAAGTATATTACGATAAGGATATTGACGAATCAATACTAGACGACTTAACCGTAGCTGTACTAGGCTATGGTAGTCAGGGAAGAGCCCAAGCTCTTAATATGAGGGACAGCGGCGTAAACGTTGTTCTGGGCCTCCGTGAGGGAGGTAATAGCTGGAAACGCGCCAAGAAGGAGGGATGGGAGCCCATGACTCATCTTGAGGCAGCGGAGAAAGCGGATATTATTCTCATGCTCATGCCGGATATGGCCCAGCCCACGGTCTGGGGGGAGGAAGTGAGCCTCGCTATGACCGAGAACAAGGCCCTCCATTTCGCCCACGGTTTCAACATACATTTCGAGGAGATAGATCCACCGGAGAACATAGACGTAATCATGGTGGCGCCCAAGAGCCCCGGCCCTGAGTTACGGAGACAGTATGAGGCTGGCTTCGGTGTACCAGCGCTGGTGGCTGTTCATCAGGATGCATCAGGCAAGGCCCTTGATAAAGCACTGGGCATAGCTAAGTCTATTGGAAGCGGAAGAGCAGGGGTAATTGAGACCACGTACAAGGATGAGACCGAGAGTGACTTATTCGGTGAGCAGGCGGTTCTCTGCGGTGGAGTAGACCAGCTCATCAGAAGAGGATTCAAGGTGTTAACAGAGGCGGGTTACCCACCTGAGTTAGCCTACTTTGAGGTCTGTAACGAGTTGAAACTCATCGTAGACCTAATCTACACCAGCGGTATCGGCGGTATGTACAGGGCCGTCAGTGACACAGCTAAATGGGGTGGATTAACCATGGGCCCCAAGATCGTGGATGATCACGTGGAGGAGAAAATGAGAAAAGCTCTGAAAGGAGTCCAGGATGGAAGCTTCGCCGAGAAATGGGTCGAGGAGAGCAAATCAGGTGCAAAGCACTTCGATGAACTCATGGCTGAGGTTGACGCCCTAGAGATAGAGAAAGTAGGTAAGAAGGTCCGTCAGATGAGCGGACTAGAAGACTAGGCTATTCCAAAATTTTTATTTCCATAATTTGTTATCTTTCCGTGAATAAACGGGTTTTCTGGTTAGTAGGAGTTGTTGCGCCACTCTTCTTTACGCTAGCCGTAGTAATACTGGGTGCGTTGAAGCCGGGTTATAGTCATGTCTATCACACGGTAAGCGAGTTAGGGGAGACTGGATCAGTTACAGCCACACAATCAGCCATCGTATTCATATTAACAGGTTTAATGATCATGACATTCGGCTATGGCCTTCAAATTAGATTGATGCGAGAAGATAGACACGTCTGGTCTGGAGTATTGATAATTCTCTACGGATTACTTGACTTTGTGGGTTCTGGAATCTTCCCCGTTGACCCCGGGGGAGCAGCCCTAACCCGGGTCTCGGTGATCCATGTATACGCTACATTACTAGGAGAATTCGCAGCGGTCAGTGTCCCGGTCTGGTTCGTCAAGGACACAGAGGGATTAGCTGAGTGGAGTAAACATAGGTTATTCAGTAAGAGGATGTTTTACCTAAGCTTACTATTGATGTTTTTCCTTGGTTCCTGTATTGTGGAGAACACACCTGGTTTGAGTGACACTCCTATCGGATTAGCTCAAAGACTACTAGTAGGGGGGTTCCTGTTCTGGATCATGGTGACAGCTTATCGCTTGATGAAAAAATAGGATCAATAAAAACGATACTTATGTAGGAATATGCCATATTGCACAAACTGTGGAATCCAGGTACAGGCAGATAGTAATTTCTGCAACAATTGTGGACAAAGCTTACAGACCGATACCACATCAACCCCAAGTATATCACAGAGTGGAGAAACCGTTATCACATCTATCAGCGGACTGACACAGTGAATGCTTGGGAGAAAAAACTATGTAATGCTCATCACCAGTCAGCGTTTAATGTTCTTAGAGCTCTCGGGTTAAGATGTTCAAGAGATCAGTCAAGCCATAAGGAAGACGTAAAAGAGTCTGGAGCAGATAGGCTCCACAGATGGGCTGCGAAGCTAAGCGCCTCCAGTAATAGTGGGGAGTATTTCATTGGAGGGAGCCCTCAACAGGTTAAGGTCAAGAATAATGATGTCTACTCAGTCTCCATTGGCAGTGTCAACAAGTTACGAATTAGATCCATTACTGATAATGTGGACCACTACGAGTTACATATCAAGGCCCCGGGTTTTAGATAAAAGTTCAAGTTTCCCTAAATTCGTGAAAGAGCAAAGCGAGACCTTGAAACATTTACTCGGTCGACGTTTCAAGAGTAACCAAAGGTTCCTTTAATATATGTAACTGAAGTAAGAAATGAGAGTACATATCTTAATGACTGGACTCGGATACCTATCCCATCTAACTATGAATATTCAATGAAGATTATATTAAACTAGAGATGTATTTTTGGTTTAAAATGGTGGAAACTCAAACCACTTTCCAGAGATTCGAGAAACAAGCCAAGAAGACCATTGATAAAATACGTACAAGCACAAAGAATCTGATAGAGAAGATGCAGAACAAGGGTACCGATGAAGCTGAAGAAGACCCAATCATCAATGAATCCGAGGAATAAACAAACAAAGCGGTCTATGTGTAACAAAACTTGATCATACCTTTTTTAAATCATGATTCATCTTAGGGCGTACCTCAAAGGAGAGAAATATTAATGGGGTATCGCTTTGTCCAGCCCCCGATGGAGGGGCGTTAAGAAATGGGGTATCATATTCTCAGGTAACCCCAACGAGAAACCAGTAAAAGAGACCAAAAAGGTCCATCGCATCTGGGAGGCAGCGAAAAATGACTAAGACAACAGGCAGCAGAGCATATATTAAGACACTTGAAAAAGAAGGCGTAAAACACATTTTCGGAATAACAGGAGCAGCATTAATACCAATATGCGACGACCTCCTAGAAAGCAGTATCAGATACGTGCCGGGAGTCCATGAGCAGGGAAGCGCCCATATGGCTGATGGATACGCCAGGGTATCAGGAAAACCGGGAGTCGTACAGGTAACCAGCGGCCCAGGGGCCACGAATATTGTTACAGGCATAGCCACCGCCCAGCTTGACTCATCACCACTAGTAGCTTTCACAGGCCAAGTCCCGATGAACATGGTGGGAACTGATGCATTCCAGGAAGTAGATATCATAGGAGTCACCGCTAGCATCACCAAGTGGAACTATCAGGTAAGGGACCCATCGAGGATCCCATGGGCAGTGAAGGCTGGTATGCATATTAGTAACACGGGTCGAAAGGGAGCCGTTCTCATTGACTTACCCAAGAACGTGACCACCATGAAAGCCGAATTCAACTGCGACGTAAAATTGGAGTTGGAGGGATATAACCCAGTTATCGAACCTGACCCACATGAAATGGATACAGCCGTAAAAGTACTACTAGGAGCCAAGAGACCTGTAATAATAGCTGGAGGCGGTGTAATAGCAGCCGGTGCAGGTAAGGATCTTATCAAGTTAGCAGAGTTATTGATGGCCCCCACGGCCACGACGCTTATGGGAAAGGGAGCAATACCCAGTAACCACCCCCTGAGCCTGGGGTTATGTGGTATGCATGGCCGCCATGAGGCTAACTATATGGTACCTGATGCTGACGTATTATTAGTGGTGGGAGCCCGATTCAGTGATAGGACCACCGGTGCGTTATCGGGGTTCGCACCAGATGCTAAGATAGTGCACGTGGATATTGACCGCAGTGAGATCGATAAGAATGTGAACAGCATCACCAAGGTAGTCGGTGACGCAAGGTACGCTCTCGATGGATTATATAACAGGGTATATGTGGAGAAGACACGGGAACCCCGCAGGTGGTGTAACCGTATTAAAAAGTTCAAAGAATACTGCGAATCATATGATTATGGATCCGAGATAACAACACCTAACGTAATTAGAAACATCAGGGAGGCACTACCAGGGGACGCAGTAGTGACAACAGATGTGGGACAGCATCAGATGTTCGCAGCCCTCCACTATGATGTGTATGAGCCGGGTACCTTTCTCACCAGCGGAGGACTGGGCACTATGGGGTGGGGACTACCCGCGGCCATAGGAGCCAAAGCGGCCAAACCGGAGCGAAAAGTCTTGTCAATCTGCGGCGATGGCGGTTTCCATATGACTGAGAACAATTTGACTGTGGCGGTTGACGAGGACTTCCCCATAGTAGTCGTGGTCTTGAATAACAGGTTACTTGGGATGGTGGCTCAGTGGCAGCGCTTATTCATGGAGGGACGGCTGTCAGCGGTTGACCGTGATTACTCTGTGGATTACACTGAGTTATCCAAGACATATGGTGCTCACGCGGTATTAACCGAATCCATGGCGGAGTTTGATAAGGAGCTTCGCAAGGCGGTGGACGCGGATTATACTACAGTGATTGAGGTACCCATTGACCCCGATGAGAACGTGATGCCCATGATCCCGCCGGGGATGGGTTTAAAGGATATATTAACAGAGGATCCACTATGAGTCTTAATGTTATCAGCTTCATGGTGGAGAACAAGCCAGGGGTCTTGTTCAATATAAGTAACACCATAAGGAGGAAGAACTTTAACATCCACAGCATCACAGCCATAGCCGGAGAGCATCAAGATACTACAAGGATTACCATCACCAGTAAGGCTGATGCCCAAGAGATCGATAAACTGGTGGAGCAGATGGATAAGATGATAGACGTGATCAGGGTAAAGCGCCTAGATCCACTGAGGACGATCCAACGAGATATGGCTCTTGTTAAGCTTCACACAGCGGATCCCATGGCCCAAGAAGAGGCCCTAGAGATCATTAACAAATACAAGGGTTTGATTCTGGATATTAAACCAGACACTATTATCGCCCAGATCACCGGGTCTGTGAATGAAGTAACCGAATTCCATGAAGAAGTAGGTTATATAGGTATCATCGAGTCAGCCCGTACAGGCATAACCGCCATTGAGAAAGGCTGGGTTACACTCATGGAAACCTAACTTTTTTTATCAATTAGCTATTATACCCCGGGATTCTCTAGGAATATGATTACATGTGCCAGCTAGCAGCGTACATAGGGGATGGAGATATAGCTCCACTCTTAATTGACTCGTTGAGTCTGCAGGAGGGGTATTTCGGTGGACAGGCAACAGGCATGACTGTGTTGGATAATGGGCAACTCCGCGGGATTAAGCAGCCGGGACCGGTTGATCACGTGGTGAAACACAGTGACATCATGGGGTTATTTGGAACCACGGGGTTTGCTCATAGTAGGCGCAGCCCAAATAGCGTTAATGATGAAAGATATAACCGTGCAAGGAACTCCCATCCCTTCACCAATACAGATAACACTGTTGCTTTACTTCATAACGGAGTAATCACAAACTACAAGAAGCACTGGGTTCAACTAGCCAAGAAATACAGTTTCAAGAGCTACAACGAGGATATCAACTATATCACGGATAG
>CAZLHA010000068.1:0-12379 GCA_964559155.1 uncultured Candidatus Bathyarchaeia archaeon
AGAAACGAGTCCTGATGATCAACGGAAATCTGGAGCAACACCCCTGATAAAAGAACCTAGGAAGACAGATGACACACCTATAACACCCGGCCCCATCAATGCAAGGATATACCATACAATATCAACTCTTGGCTTCAGGTTTCTTCTCAGAAAACTAATTGTATTCAATAAACCATTCTTTTGAGCCACCAAGATTATAGCTGATACACTAGGCCCAAAACTGGCTATAATTGTAAAATAAGAGGGAAAAGAGTAATTCAAGATACCCACGTGATTTAAAACTAAAGGGCTATAGAAAACCATGAAAAAAGGTAGGTTAATACAAAGAAAAGCTCCCGGTTTTTCATATTCAAAATAGGTTCACTCTATTAACAGGTTATAACTCTAAAGCCCTTTAATAATACCCTATCACCCTATTTCTTAACATGTCAAAAAAGGCTATCCAGATAGATACAGAAGATAACGTAGCCACCACTACAGATGTCGTGGAAAAGGGGGAAGAAATAGAGGTGCTGAACCCAAACGGGGATGTAATACTCAAAACAAAGTCAGTGGAGAGAATTATTTTCGGCCACAAAATCGCTTTACAGGACTTGGCCGTGAATGATGAGATTATAAAATATGGAGAGATTATTGGGGTGGCATCTAAGCCCATCAAAGTCGGTGAATGGATTCATACTCATAACGCTAACAGTGCACGGATGCATACACCTGGAGAAGAAGTACAGGGGATAACATCATGACAGAGTTTTACGGATACGAGAGACCAGATGGAAAAGTGGGAATAAGAAACCATTTACTGGTAATAGCCCCCATAGATTGTAGTTATGAACCAGCGAAAAAAATAGCTGAACAAGTCGAAGGCGCTGTCGCAGTAACCCAGACCTATGGATGCGGAAACGATAGTATGCTGGTTCATAATCTAGCTGGTTCAGCTCTTAACCCTAACGTGGCCGGGGTTCTCATTGTTGGGCTGGGATGCGAGACATTAACAGGGGATATCCTCATGGAGCATATTGAGCCGAGTGGAAAACCAGTACACAACATCACAATACAAGAAGAAGGAGGCACCCTGAAAACCCATGAAAAAGGAGTCAGGATACTCCAAGACATGAAACAAGACGTAACGGAACTCAAAAGAGAGCCTTTCCCAGCTAGCAAACTCATCCTAGCAATCGAGTGCGGAGGAAGTGACGCAACAAGTGGACTAGCAGCCAACCCAGCTGTAGGTGTAGCAGCGGATAAACTCATAGAAGAAGGAGGAACCGTGATGTTCGGCGAGACTCAAGAGATGATAGGCACCCAGCATGTCTTGGCTAATAGAGCAGTCAACGAGGAAGTAGCAGAATCCATCTATGAGGTTATTGAGAAACAGGAGGCTCGACAGAAAGCAATGGGTGTTGATAGCAGATGGATGAGCAAAGGAAACATTGACGGGGGATTAACCACATTAGAAGAGAAGAGTCTTGGAGCTGTTCGTAAAGGCGGAACCAAAACAATACAGGGCGTGCTTTATAATAACTGGGAGAGGTTTGACACCCCCTCAGAGCCTGGTCTCTACATTATGGATGGCCCCGGATGGGATGTCCCCAGCGTCACTCATATGGTAGCAGCAGGGGCTCAGATCGTCTGCTTCACGAGTGGGAGAGGGAGCACAACCGGTCATGCCGTCGCACCAGTGATAAAGATCACGGGAAACCCAACGACATTCAATAAAATGCCTGATAACATGGATATCAACGCGGGCACAATTCTAGATGGCAGTGAGAGCCTAAACAGTGTAGGACAACGCATCTACGATATGATAATCCACACAGCTAATGGTAGACAGACCAAAGCAGAAGCCCTAGGGTACAATGATTTCATTGTATTCAAACGTAGCAGAGAAGCCGAGAGGTTTCTAGGACACTGCTAACAATCTCCTATAGCACTTCTAAGTTGACGATAGCACTCTCCATGCTGTAACACAGCCCTCCTTAAACCATATGAGGTGCCATCATTACGTTAACTGGATGCGTACAAAAGCCCTAGTAATTTTAGAACTAAATAAAATATAGGTGGAGATGAGTTTACATCTCAGAGAGAACTACATCATCATACTCTTTTTCAATCAAGTATTTATGACGTAATTCCTCTTTAGCAAAGTTGTTGAACATCTTACCCATATCAGTGCCCTTGAATTTTCTAGCCACCTGGACATAAAAGTCGTGGGTGGC
Source organism: uncultured Candidatus Bathyarchaeia archaeon (assembly GCA_964559155.1). GTDB lineage: Archaea > Thermoproteota > Bathyarchaeia > TCS64 > TCS64 > RBG-16-57-9. The sequence continues at coordinate 2,217 of CAZLHA010000068.1, forward strand.
CTTCTCTCTCTGAGCAGCATAGATCAATATCTGAGGGAAATCCGCTTTAGGATCTAAAGGTACTTTGACAAGCTGATCCGTGATCTTAAGATCAGGGATCTCTTCTTTCAAGGTCCTCATCTGTAGGTTTTCAGGGTCATCTAGCCCCTTTAAGAAGTAATCTCTATGTCGTTTTTCATCTTCAGCGATCTCCTCCAGCATCTTTTTTGCACCTGGGTACTTTGCCTTCTTAGCGGTCTCAGTGTATAAGGTGTAGCTCTCTAACTCCATCTCAGCCCCTACCTCCAGAGCCTTCTCAATGGTCCAATTCTCAATATCCATTATTAATCAGTCAAAGAACATCCCCGATGGATCCATATAAAATTGACTCGTGGAAAAGGCGTATAAGCAACCGGATAGCCAAATAAGCGTATGAAGCCCACGGGAAGCGTCAATGTTGAGATAATAGCCACCGGTGACGAGTTGATATTCGGAAGGATCTTAGACACGAATAGTAACTGGATAGCGAAAAGAGTGGCAGAGATGGGCGCCAGTCTAAGAAGGGTCACTACTATAGGGGATGAACCAGAATTAATTGCCTCAACCATCAAGGATGCTCTCCTGAGAGACGCCCATTTCATAATAGTCACAGGGGGGCTGGGTCCAAGCGCAGATGATCTAACCGTGGATAGCATAGGAATGGCTCTAGGTAAAAAACCCATAATCAACGAAGAGGGTGCGGCCAAGATAGAAGCGGTTTACAAGAAAAGAGGAATTACTGATCAAGCCACGATAAATCGGGGTAGAAGAATGGCCAGAGTGCTTAAAGGCAGCACACCTTTACAGAACCCTGTTGGGTTCGCGGTTGGTATGGCCGTAGAAGCCGGGGGTAAGACCATATGCACCTTACCCGGAGTACCTGACGAGATGAAGGGAATATTTAACAAACATGTAGCGCCAATGATCGAATCCCAGGCCACCAGTGTATTCCTAGCCAAAACATACAACATCAGTATGATTTGGAAGAAATTCTTCCCAATATATCGGAAAATGCAGGAAGACTACCCAGATATTTACATTAAAAACGCTGCAACCCCACCAGTAGAAGGAGAAGATAGAGAAGAAGTACATACGATAAAGGTTGATTTCGTATTAGAAGCAGCTACTCCAGAAGAAGCTGCTGAGAAGATGGATGCTTTCCTTGAGGACTATCACCATCGTATAATGGAGTCTGGTGGCGGGGAAATGGATCTTATCCGAGATAATTAGCCCCGTACTACTTTTTCCCCGAGTTCATGGAACTCCTTTTCCCGTTTATAATAGGCTTCCAGTGCGTCAGGTAGTTCTTCTACAGGCAATTTTACCTGTTCCCATGTATCCCTGTCTCTGATGGTTAGGATATCCTCGTCTCTTGTAGTATAATCCACGGTTACCGCTAAGGGTACACCAATCTCGTCTACTCGGGCGTAACGTCTACCAACGCTTCCACTGTCATCATATACTAACCAGAAGCCTTCTTCTAATAGAAGCTCACGTACCTCCTCGGCTTTATCGTCAACACCATCCTTAGTTACTAGAGGGAATAACCCCACTTGGTATGGCGCGAGTTCCCTTGGGAAGTGAAATATGTTCCTTTTTTTCTTCCGCTCATAATTATTCTCCATGACAATGTAAACAAGCCTATCCAAGCCGTAGCTTGGCTCAACCACATGGGGTATGAACCGGGTTCCATCCTCTCTGAGCACGTCCATACTCTCCCCACTGGACGCTTGATGATTTTTTAGATCAAAATCAGTACGGTAAGCACATCCCGATACCTCTGTCCAACCCCAAGTATCCAGTTTTACCTCATGGTCATAGGTCTGCGCACTGTAGTGGGCTCTCTCATCCGGCATATGGGCCCTGAATCTCTGATGCTCTTCTGGTATATTCAACGCGGCCATGAATTGCTGGCTAAGCCCCATAAAGTAGCCCTGCCACTCGGTTAAGATCAGTTCCTTGTTTACTGCCTCCTCCACCGTTAATACCTTAGGCTCCTTGATTTGATTCTCCTCCATCTCCTCTGTATAGAGATTTATCACAATATCCTTAACTTCATCAAACCATGGACAAGCAGGATCCTTCGGGTCGAAGAATAACTCCAGTTCCATGATGGTAAACTCTCTGAGCCTCAACATACCCCTACGGGGACTGATCTCGTTGCGAGCCACCTTGCTGCTCTGAACCAATGCGAAAGGTAGTTTCTCCCTAGCATGGATTATTCCTCGTTTATAGTTGAGGAACATGGCTTGCGCTGTCTCTGGGCGTAGGTAACCTATGTCACCACCTGTGGCACCTATTTCTGTCTTGAACATGGTTAGAATCAGTTCTGGTTCCTGTAGAGCTCCACCGCATCGTGGACACTTTATCTTGTGATCAATCAGCAGATTCTTGATGGCTACACCACCCATAGCCTCCACGTTCTCCATACCCGTCTTCTCCTCGATCAGGTGATCGCTTCTAAAACTATATCCACATTGACTGCACTCTGAGCTATACTCTTTAAAATTATCTAGGTGACCGGAGGCCTCAAACACTCGTTCCGGATTAATCACAGGTGCTTCTAGTTCAAGGAAGCCCTGTTTGCGTACAAAGTATTCTTTCCAGAGTTTCTCGATGTTATTCTTAAGTTTAGTTCCTAGATCTCCATAAGTCGTGAAGCCGCTCATACCGCCATAGATCTCAAAGCTGGGCCAAAAGAAGCCTCTTCGTTTAGCTATCTCGGATATTTTATCGTATTTTGTTCGTGGAGCCATGATTTATCAGAATCATGGAATGATTAGGGGTTATAAAAAGTTGGGGATTTACTCAACGATGGGGCGGAACTTGTATCCATACTGTATGATGCCGTCTTTTCCATCTTCTTTTACCTTACGGAAGACTGCTTCGACTCTCAGATCCGTTTCTATTTCCTCTGGGTCTACATCGACAACCTGGCTCAGTAGCTTATTCCCGTCATCCAATTCAATTAGGGCCACAGCGTATGGTACATACTTCTCAAACCCTATCGGCGGGTTGCTTATAATGGTCCATGTTATTATGGTTCCCCTCTCAGCTAGTTTGTATGGTTTGAATTTGGTTGATCCGCATTTGCATATAGGCCGTGATGGGAAATATTTTGCACCGCACTGTGTGCATTCATTGCCTTGGAGCCTGTAACGTGGCACCTCGTTTCTCCAGTATCTTGGTACGCTCATTATTGTCTCCTCCTCAGTACGTTTACAGCGCATATAGACGCCATGCCCCCCATGTTCTGGGCTACACCATATTCAGCGTCCTCGACTTGATGGTCTCCAGCTTTTCCCTGGAGCTGTATGGTTATCTCGGCTAACTGGTACAAACCTGTGGCGCCTATTGGATTACCCCTTGCCTTTAGTCCACCGAAGGTGTTTACAGGTATCTTACCTTCTCTATCAATCTCAGGACCGTTGACCAGTTTCGCTCCTTTACCTTTCTCCGCTAAGCCCAGACCCTCGATTCCCAAGATACCGTTGATCGTATAATCATCTTGTACCTCCGCTAAGTCTATCTCATTTGCCTTGATCCCAGCCATTTTGTATGCCCTATCAGCAGCGGTCTTGATAGCATTCATCTCCAGTGGGTTCTGTCTCTGGGCTATGCTGGTGTAATCAGTGCTTACCGCTGTCCCAGCGACTTCCACGCCATCCCCTTCTAAGGGGGTGAGCAAGATAGCGGCTGCGCCATCGCCTATACCTGAGCACTCCATCATGTGTATTGGGTCGGCCTCCATAGGGCTGGAGATTGCTCGCTCCAAGCTCATTTTGAACGGATACTGTGCATGTCTACACCCGTCAGCATGATCATGACTTTTCACGGCCATCATGCAGATTTCCTCAGGTGAGGCATATAGATCCATGTATAATCTATGGATCAACGCAGCGATCCCGGCTTTGGTTACTCCCGTGTATGAGGTATATTCCTGTTCCTCGGCCATAGCTAGGCTGGTGGTAACTACTTCAGGTAATATATCACTCATCTTCTCTACGCCTGTTACCAGCACGGAGTCGCTGTAACCACTTGCTACGGCTTGAACTGCTTCATGGAAAGCCACGCCCCCGCTTGCTGAACCCGCCTCAACTCGGGTAGCTGAGACACCGGGTACTCCAAGGCTATCCGCCATTATAGCCCCGATGTTAAGTTGATCCTGCATCAACGCTGAGCTCATGTTGCTTACGTAAAGCTTGTCAATATTCGATAACTCAGCGTCCTCCATTGCTTTAAGTGAGGCTTCCACAAATAGGTCCTGTATGGACTTTTCCCAGTATTCTTTTACTTTGAGTATGCCGATACCAGCTATTTTAACGGGTCTCATTGGATAATCTGCCCCCTGTGTTTCAGGTATGTGGCATAATCCACATATTTTTTCCGCTCGACAAACTTAGCTAGCTTGGGGCCTCCACGTTTCTCCTTTATAGCGTCCTGTACTGTTAAAATGAAGGCATCGCTACCGCTACCTGAGCCGTAGCTTGCCGCGAAAATCGTGTCATCAGGCTCTGCTATATCAAGTGTAGCGGCGAGACCCACCGGTGTGCTACCAGCGTAAGTGTTTCCAATATTGGGAGCTACAAGCCCAGGCTCTATCTGATCCATTGAAAACCCTAGTTTTCTAGCTACTTTAATGGGGAACTTTGTGTTAGGTTGATGGAAAACCGCCCAAGTGAAGTCCTCTGGTTTGTACCCTGTTTCCTCTAATATTCCTTGGGTTGCTCCGGTTATGTGTTTAAAATATGCTGGCTCGCCTGTGAACCGGTTCCCGTGGCGTGGATACATCTCTTTTGCTCTTCTCCAAAAATCGGGGGTATCAGTTACGTAGCTGTATGAAGCTTCAAGATAAGCCAGAGTATCCGCGCTTCTTTCCGCAAAGATATACGCTGCTCCCCCACATGCCGCTGTGTATTCTAGTGCATCATGGGGTTTACCCTGTGCGGTATCAGCTCCAATAGCCATAGCATATTTCTGCATACCGCTACCCACTAGGCCTATGCATGTCTGCATTGCCTCTGTACCAGCCTTACAGGCGAACTCATAGTCCGCTGTAGAGACACTTGGAGTAGCACCTATAGCCTCGGCTACTATAGTCCCGCTTGGTTTAACGGCGTATGGCTTGGACTCCGTCCCAATATATACCGCTCCAATATCACTGGGATCTATCTGGGCTCGTCTTACCGCTTGTTTCGCCGCCTCAACGCTAATAGTAATAGTATCTTCATCCATGGCGACAACGCTTTTCTCCTCAACAGGTTTACCGAATCCACCCCAAACTCGGTTTATCTCTGAGGCCTCCAGTCGATACATCGGCACATATGCTCCGTAGCCAATGATCCCGACCTGTCTTCCAGTCTTCAAATTGAATCATCCTATGAATTTAACGAAAGAGACTACAAGGATGGTATTTAAGACACTCGACATATAGCGTAATCTAAGACGTCAAAAGACGTAGTTTTACCTCAGGTAAATGTCCTTTATCGACTTTAAAGACTTGAGTGTTGCCCTGAGACTGTAAGGTGGCTCAAAGTTCCTCACATGTTTTGTCCAATCTTCCCCCACAACCTGTATAGATTCTGCTTTTATTGGTCCAAGCCCATTGGATTCACACAAAGCGATATGGGGGATATCGACAGGGTTATAACCCATTAACCAACTGCAAACAGAGTCAACTGAGACTAGGTTTCTTCCAGCCAACACCATATTCATACAGAGATGGTTCCCAATGACAGGTCCGTTTCCTTCCATACAGTTTATCCCATCCACTATTATGAGGTCATTATGGATATGCTCTGCCAGAAAAGAAAGTATAGTGTCTAGTTTGCTATGGAGTTTGTCTTTTTGTTTTCTCTGAAATACGCCGTAGAGATTCTTTATGCCTAGAGTTACAAGTGTGTGGGCGCAGGTTTTGATCTTAGGGAGGTTTATGAAGTAATCAGCGTCCAGTACTGTTTGAGGTAGTCTGAGAACTGTATTGGCTACTGGGTATTCCTGATAGTCATCATAACTTAGATTGAGAAACTCCACACTCCAGTCATCTAGTGACCTCATTAAACCTGAGTCAATCACCCTTTCCTCAGCTGTCCCTGAGATGTTATCGGATTCCACTATAACCAAATCGTTTCCATTCTCCCGGATCAAATCTACAACGGCTTTAATCACCCGGAAATCCGTTATCACCATTCCATCGGGGTTTTTCCCATTACAAATATTGGGTTTTATCACCACTTTTTCACTGGGATCAAGTCTAAGACCACCAATTAGGTCTATACTTTCTCTAACCGCTTTCTCGACATTTTCTACGTGAACAAGGGAAACTGGTTCCATCTCTATACTCCCATTTCTCTTGATACCATTATAATGGTCTCCAGTATGTTGATCTCATCATCTACAGTTATCATGGGGGATTCATTATTTTTAACTAGTTGATGGAAATGCTGGTACTGATTCTTGAAGCTGGGGTGCTTGAATTGTATTAGGTCCAGATACCAGCCCAAACCTTTTTCATCCCAAGTACTCGTTTTTTCGTCTATTACTGATTCAAGCCTGTATGGACCTAGCATAAGATCAGTGAATAAACTACCGTTCTCCCCTTCAACGGTTATACTGAATCTTGGACGTATCTTGGTCCAGCTCATGCTTGCACTGATAGGTATATCGTTTTTTGTAACTAGCTCAGTGTGCACATTATCACACACATCATAATTCTTACACCACCAGTTTACTGAAGTAACCTCATCCATGTGACCGGCAAGCGGATAAACAACAGACAATATATGAGGAAGCACATCCTCTAAAATACCCTTATCTGTATTTTGCCTAAAATCAGTCTGGCTTCTATAGGATTTTAGTAGGTTTTCAAAAGTTACATCTATGCTTGTGACCTCACCTATGGTTTCATCATCTAATATTTTTTTCATCTTAGCAAGACTAGGCGTAAAAACATAATTATGAGCAGGTAAGATAACTAGACCTGTCTTGGTTTTTAAGTCTCTTATTTCCTCGCATTCTTCCACTGTCCTAGCTAGGGGTTTCTCACATAGAACATGTTTACCTGCTTCTAGAGCGTCTTTAATCATTGATGCGTGGAGATTTGGAGGGGTATTAAGGGATACTGCTTCGACTGACTCATCTTTCAGCAGCATATTATAATCAGCATAGCCCTCAGCCATATCGCATACAGACTGTACTTCATCCATTCTGGCCTTATTCAAATCAGAGACAGCTGTTACATGAATATTATCGAGTTGTTGTATGGCCTTTAGATGAAACAGTGAAGTTACCCGGCCGCAGCCAATAATTCCTAACTTCAGCATATGTATCAACCATATGATACGGTAGATTATTCTTGAGTTTATAGATCAAGGAATCTACAGAATAACTGATCTGTTAACCTTTTTGGTTGTTCTAGGTTTTTTGGTTTGGGCGGATTCTTGATGTTACAGATGTATTTCCAGTAAAAGTATTTCCCAACGGTAACTTCCACTTTCAGGGTTTTATGTAAAAACACGTCTACATTACCTATCCATGCTCGTCCTAGGAAGCTGCCTGCAAAAGCCATTCCTAATAGGTAGGCAGCTACATATATTAATATTTGAAATCCAGTCTGGACTGTGAACTCCATTTTATATCACTAGCGATACACAGCTATTGGCGGAATAAAAGCTTAACTCAAATAATCACTAAGAGCCTCACGATAACCAAACTGAAAACTCACAATACCACATAAAATAAACTCAAACCAATATGTAGCTAACCTAGTTAATAGACTGATAGCCCCCGCAACCTCAAGGGGAACCCCTACAACCACTAATGCACCCGCTAAACCAGCGTCCACGACACCCAATCCGCTAGGTATAATGAAGTTAAGCTGCTGTATAAACTCGATAACAGCATAAATCAGTACAATCACCCAGAAGTTAATAGACTCCCCCAGAGACATAGCCACCAGGTACGCCGTAATAGCACCCGTACTCCAGTGAAACCCAACTAGCAACAGGGATAACAAATTCTCTATGGGTTTGTTTCTCAATATTTTTAATGAAGCCTGAATCTCGTGTATAAACTCGTCAAAGCTGTTTAACCCGAATCTATTGCTATAAACCCGATTCTGCATCTGTCGCTTCAACCATTCGGGGCTAATTTTATGGATCCACATCATTATATCTGGGGTTAATATTACAGCGAATAGTGCAGTGTTGACAATAGCGAATATTACCGCGAACCAGATAAACTCGGAACGTATAGGAATCTGTGAATTATTGATATAGCGAATAATCAAAGAACCAAGAGAGATCATTAACCCGAAGCTAATGAAATAGTAAACCTTGCTAAATATTACAGACGAAACAGCCTGACCAAGCCCTCCACCCTCCTCATCTTTAATAAGATAAGCCCTGATGATTTCAAAGCCAGAAGGGAACGGAACCATCCAGACCACAAATAAGCCTACAAAAGACACTTGTATACTCTTCCATAGACTATTCCTGAATCCCAAACTCTTAAGAAGAATATGCCAAGAAGCGGATAGAAAAAATAAACCAATATAGTTGATCCCAACAGCCGCAGCGAAAAGCCGGGGATCAAACCTTCCTACCTCCGATAAAACCGAGAAAGGCTTAGAATAGAAGATATATCCTATGAAGAAAACGACGCCAACTATTAAAAAAAAGGTGCTCCAACGGTTCTTCATATTAATCTCCCAAGAGGAGGGATTTACGTAAATAAAAAGGATAGGAGTAATACAAATACATGATTAACATATCGTAAGATTGATGGACTCATTTGAAGAATATCTCGTCCAGAACAGGGATAAGTACGTGAGTGTTATTACACCTGGAGGTAACCATGGGGATACATTAATTCATATGGGGTTGATTAAGAAACTCAATGAATTCAACATAGAACATTCCTGCTTTAACCTTGAAAAACTATACCGGATAAACCCCATCATTGGAGTTAAATACCTCATCAACATCGCCTTCTGGAGACTAGGCTACGATCATGGATTCAAGCTCATTGATCTATCCCCTGAGACGGAGCATATTTTGTTTGAAGGGGGAGGATACTTGAATGACATATGGTATGGACCAATCCTATTCAGACAGGTAATGAAAAGAACAATTGAACCCATAGCAGTGGGTCCTCAAAGCTATTTGTTTACCCGAACCCGGTTCAAAGAATATTTCCAGGACAAACGCCCAGTGTATCTATTCTGCCGAGAAAAATACAGTGAACAACACCTAATAGAACAGAACCTCCCCGAAAACGTCCATATTTCAGTCTCTCCCGAGTTAGCCCTGTATCTAACAAAGGAAGACATAGAGGATTACATTGAGACTAGAACAGATAACTATACACTTCTAGCCTTCAGAAAGGATAAAGAATCAACTATATCAAGTCATACAAAAAAAACGCTGCTTGACCAGGTTGAAAAACCCTTGATATCCGATATATCAATGAAAAAAACCTTAACAGACTTCGTGTCAACCGTCTATAACGCCGAGTACATATATACGGATCGATTGCACGTAGCAATATTATCAAAAATCTTGGGTAAACCAGCTACATTATTTGGAAACAAGTATCATAAAAACAGGGGTGTATGGGAGCTATCCCTCAAAGAATCAATAAATTATAGAGAAAAATAAGTGAGGGGTTTATAACTCTCAAATGAATAATCAATTTTATGGTTAAAATGAGTGAATACCCTTCACTCAGCATCATCGTACCCGTTTTAAATATGGGTAAGACTATCAGAGATACACTAGATTCATTAATGCATATAGATTACCCAAAGGAAAAATATGAGGTAATCGTAGTAGACGGAAATAGCAAGGATGATACACGTAAGATAGTCAAAGAATACCCAGTAAAGCTAGTGGACCAAGAAGGAACCGGGTTAAACGCGGCTCGAAACACGGGGATAAAGCATAGCTCAGGTGAGATACTGGCGTACACCGATGGAGACTGCGTGGTCCCATCTAACTGGGCAAAAAGAATAGTTAAAAACTTCACCGAACCTCTCATCGGTTTTGTCGGAGGAACCATGGAAAACATGGGCCTGCAACACCTGGCGTTCTCGTTCGAGGGGATTCTGATCGGATCGGTGCTGTATTCGATGCCCTTCGCAGTCCAGC
>CAZLHA010000069.1:0-1184 GCA_964559155.1 uncultured Candidatus Bathyarchaeia archaeon
ACCTTATTAAATAATTTACGATGACATAACTATATCTTGGTGACGTATATTGGATAAGTATGCTCCGTTTCAGTCCATGGGCTGGCTATTGATATTATTGGGGTTTTTGTTTGTGGCTTTACCCTATGTAGTAAAAGTCTTACCCGTTGTCGATAAAATACCGTGGTGGATAATATGGGTGTATCGTAGCGATGGCTTCACATTCGCCACGAGTCCTATCCTCATACTAATATCAATACTATCCGTGGTAATCAATCTCCTACGTCGCTAAAATTGGGGTTAATTTAATGATTAAAAAACCTGATAAAAAAATAATCCTTGTAGTAAGAGATGGTTGGGGTTACACAGAGGCGACTCGAGGAAACGCAGCCTACCATGCAAATACACCAAACAATGATAACTATATGCAGAACTATCCATGGACCACCCTCAAATGCAGTGGAAACACAGTAGGGTTACCAGAAGGAACTCAGGGAGGCAGCGAGCCCGGGCACCTCACAATGGGAGCAGGTAGAATAGTCTGGCAGCCCCTAGAAGAGATAAATAAGGCGATACAGGACGGTAGTTTCTACGAGAGAGCCCCCTTTCAGGATATGGTTGATTATCTGGAAGAGACTAATGGTAAACTACACCTAGCGGGGTTATTCAGTGACCAAGGTATTCATGGCACAATTCATCATGTTCCAGCCTTCTTGGATCTTGCAAAGAGAAGAGACTTGGAGGAAGTATACCTTCATTGCTTCCTAGATGGAAGGGATGTTCCCGAGCGTAGTGCCCTAGATTTTCTATACGAGATACAGCACGTGATGAACGTGAAGGGTGTGGGCAGATATGCCTCAATGATTGGACGCTATTACGCTATGGATCGGGACAACAACTGGGAGAGAACAAATAAAGCCTATGTTCTCCTAACACGTGGAGTAGGTATTCCCTCCTTAAATCCCTTCAATGCATTGAAACACCAGTACGCTGCAAATCCTGATTTAACCGACTATTACGTTGATCCAATTGTATTAGTGGAGGATGACGGCTCACCCGTTGCAACAGTTGATGATGGGGACGCATTCATACTTTGGAATTTTCGAAGCGATAGAGCCAGACAGATAACCTATGCATTAACACAGGAGGATTTTGGTCACTTTATACGGGAAAAGTTCCCTAGTTTATTCTATGTTTGTATGAGT
>CAZLHA010000069.1:1194-11316 GCA_964559155.1 uncultured Candidatus Bathyarchaeia archaeon
ATCAGGGTATAGATCTTCCTGTGGTATTTCCCCAGAAAAAAATAGAAAATAATTTAGGCTATACCTTATCGAGAAACGGTTTAAAACAGCTACGGATAGCGGAAACCGAGAAATACGCTCATGTCACATTTTTCTTCAACAGTCAAATAGAGAAACCATACCCCGGAGAGGAACGAATACTGGTACCCAGCCCCAAGGTACCCAGTTACGAGGATAAACCAGAGATGAGCGCCTACAAGATTACAGAACAACTAATACCCGAAATAAGGAGAGAATTCTATGATTTTATACTGGTTAATTACGCGAACGGGGATCTCGTGGGTCATAGCGCTAACTTTGAGGCTGGTAAGATGGCGGCTAGTGTAGTGGATGAATGTCTGGGAAACATAGTGGCGACCGCCTTAGAAACAGACTATATTATCATCGTAACCGGGGATCATGGTAACATAGAGACCATGCTCTACCCTGATGGAACCCCTAACCCCAGCCACGGAGTAAACCCTGTACCATTCATACTAATATCAAGTGAGAAAAAGCTACAACAAGTAGAGCTAAAAAAGGGAAAAGGACTAAGCAGCATAGCGCCTACTATCCTAGATCTTATGGGACTAGAGAAACCCAGGGAGATGAACTCAGAGACATTAATCCCTCTCTAAAAGAAGATTTTATACAGTATGAGCCCCCATTTTCCGTTCATAAACAGATATCCCGCTTGTATGGGTCTTTAACTATGAGTAGGTAAACACGGTGAATCGACAGATTGGATTTGACACAGAGAAGTACCTTGAAGCACAGATCAACCGCATACTTGAACGAGTAAACCAATACGATAAACTATACCTAGAATTCGGTGGCAAACTAAGATACGATCACCACGCCTCAAGAGTATTACCCGGCTTTAAACTAGACACAAAGATACAGATGCTCCGAAAACTTGGCGAGAACTTGGAGATAATTCATTGCATCAGTGCTAAGGATATTGAGGGCAGAAAGATTCGCCGAGACTTCGGCCTAACTTATGAGGATCAGATTCTCAAGGACATTAACGATCTAAGTGAGCTTGGACTAGAAGTGTCCTCCGTAGTTATCAATCGTTACGATGGGGAAAAGACCGTGGAAAAGTTCCAGCAACGTCTCACTAATCGGGGTATACGTGTCTTCTATGGATACGAGATAGACGACTACTTGGAGGAAGTAGAGAAGGTAGTGAGCCCCGATGGATACGGTAGATCAGACCATGTACCTACCTCCAAGAAGATAGTAGTAGTAACCGCCCCAGGACCCGGAAGCGGAAAGATGAGCTTCGCAATGAGCCAGGTATACCATGACCGTATGTCAGATGTAAAGAGCGGCTTCGCGAAATTCGAGACCTTCCCAATATGGGATCTACCCGTGGATCATCCTGTGAATATAGCTTATGAGGCAGCAACTGCTGACTTGGGTGACTATAACTGCGTGGATCCATGGCACATGGAGACCTACGGCGTGGAGGCCACCAACTACAACAGAGATGTAGAGAACTTCGCCATAATGAAAAGAATAATCGAAAAGATCGTGCCTCCAAGTGATCCCATGACCGAGATAAAATCACCGACAGATATGGGGGTAAATATGGCTAGTCAGGGCATAGTAGACCATCAAGTCTGCAGAAAAGCAAGCAGACAGGAGATAATTAGGCGTTACTATCAGTACAAGCGAGAATTCGTTGAGGGAAACACCACATATAACACCCTTGAACGCATGAATCAGATTATGAGCAGGGTAGATGTCAAACCTCAGGATAGAAAGGTGGCTGTCGCAGCCAACCAGGCCCTGATAGAGTCCATGAATGATCCTGATAAAGGCGTAAATGGATTGTATACAGGGGCAGCTATAGAGATATGGGGAAACGATGAATCTATTATAGTCAAGGGAAAGCTCAGTAAAATTCTTCACAGTGAATCTGCGGCGTTACTCAATGCTGTAAAGACCCTCGCCGGGATACCGGATGAGATAGACATACTGAGCCCCATAATAATAGAGAGCATATTGAAGCTCAAGAGACAGATGAAGATGCAGGATCAAGCGCTTGATGTACGGGAAGTGCTGGATGCCATGGCTGTCAGCGCTGTCTTCAACCCCAACGCTGCTGAGTGCATCAAGACCTTACCCATGCTGGAACGCTGCGAGATGCATAGTACCCACTTGATGGATCCAGGGTGCGAGAAACCACTCAAGGAATTAAGATTGTATATAACCACCGACGCCAAAATACCCGAGTTAAACAAATAACCTACTTGCCTTGGCTCCACCGCGCTAGATACTCTCTTTCTGTAAATAAAAATAACCTATATTCACCCATAGGGGAAACTAAAGAAAGAAAAAAACGAGAAATATACGAAAAAAACCATCGGAATATAATAAACACGAAAAAGAACGCTAATAGGTAATGATTTTGTCTGCTCCGAATCATTTATACATATCCTTTGTGTGAAAAACGAGTATTATCGGCAGGTCAATGGGCTTGACTAAGTATATTTTCATAACAGGCGGAGTCCTGAGCGGACTGGGAAAAGGCCTAGTAACCTGCAGCATCGGCAAAATGCTGGAGGAGCGAGGATACAATGTAACCGCCATCAAATGCGACCCCTACTTGAACGTAGACGCGGGCACCATGAATCCTTATATTCACGGGGAGGTCTTCGTACTCGATGATGGCTACGAGGCTGACATGGATCTTGGGACATACGAGCGATTCCTAAAAGGTCCCTTCACACGGCTCAACAATGTAACCTCAGGGCAAGTATACCAGGAAGTAATCAGAAAAGAGCGAGAAGGCGGCTACCTCGGGAGATGCGTCCAGATAATCCCCCACGTAACCGATGAGATCCAGAGAAGGATAAGATTAGTGGCTAAATCCAGTGAAGTAGACATTGTATTGGTAGAGATCGGTGGAACTGTGGGTGATATTGAAGGGCTTCCCTTCCTTGAGGCTATACGGCAGCTTAAGAACGAGGAGAAACCGGAGGATACTTTGTTTGTACACCTTACTCTTGTTCCGATGCTTAACGCGGTTGGTGAGCCCAAGACCAAGCCCACACAGCACAGCGTGAAAGAGCTGAGAGCCATCGGTTTACAACCGGATATAATCGCTGCAAGAACAGAATTCGGGCGTTTGGATACTGAACATAAGGTAAAAATAGCTAAAACATGCAGTGTGGAGTCTAGGGCAGTTTTCAGTAGTATCAATGTACCTACTCTCTACGAGCTACCCTTGGAGCTGGAGGATCAAGGGATGGGTGAGGTTATCTGTGAGTACCTTGGTCTAGACAAGACCAAGTCTGATTGGACTGAGTGGAAAAAAATGGTCCAGATCTATAAGGAACCCAGCGACCTAGTAAAGATCGCCATGTGCGGAAAATATGCAGAACTAGCCGACTGCTATGTGAGCGTAAACGAGGCCCTGCGCCATAGCGCAGCTAAAGCTGGGTGTAAGGTTCAGATCGACTGGATTGAGACCGAGGTATTTGAGGATAACATAGATGAGGCGAGGGTACTGGATGATTATGATGGAGTCATTGTGCCCGGTGGATTTGGGTTACGGGGTGCTGAGGGTAAGATTATTGCAATAAACCACGCCAGAACCAGCGATATTCCTTTCCTAGGTATCTGCTACGGTTTCCAATTAGCAACTGTTGAATATGCCCGTAACATGGCCGGCCTAGAAGGCGCCCATAGCACCGAGTGCGTACCCGCGACACCTCACCCTGTCATCGATCTTTTACCTGAGCAGAAAGCCATCAGGGGTCTAGGAGGTACCATGAGGCTTGGCTCAAACAAGATACTTATCGAAAAGGATGGCTTAGCCTCAAAGCTGTACAACTCAAAGGTCATCATCGAGCGGCATAGGCACCGGTGGGAGGTAAACGAGAAATACTTTGAGATATTGGAGGATGCTGGTGCCAACTACACGGCAGTGAGCAATAGCAAGAAGCTCAAAGAGATATTGGAGCTACCTGATCGTTACTTCTTCTTGGCAACCCAGTTCCATCCAGAGTTCAAGTCTAGACCATGGTCGCCCAGCCCACCATACTATGGATTCGTTAAGGCAGCCTATGATAAAAAAGCGGGTAAACCCAGACCCGAGTTTAAATAAATTATTTCTTGTAGACTATTTTTCCGTCTACGATGGTGGTGAGCACTTGGATGTCTTTTATCTCCTCGTGTGGTACTGACAGAATATCCCGGTCCAGCACTATAAGGTCAGCCAACTTGCCGGGCTCAATACTTCCGAGTTTGTCCTCATTTTTTCCCAGATAGGCGCCGTTCCAAGTGTATACCTTGATGGCCTCCATAGGTGATATGCACTCCTCAGGGCTCACAACTTTTCCGCTGCTAGTCCTGCGTGTAACAGCTTCATAGATCTGGACGAATGGACTGTAATATGTGACAGGGCAATCGCTGTTTCCCCCGGCTATTATTCCCATCTCCTTCATGGTCTTGTGGGGGTGTAGCCACTGTGAACGCTCAGGACCAAAGTTCTCAGCGTACTGGTCCCCGAGCCCATACATGTAACCGATGCTGCTGCTAGGGGTAACACCTAGTTCTTTGATCTTATTAAGCGAGTCCGGTGGACAGAGGCTGTTATGCTCGATCCTGTGTCTCATATCCGGTACAGGGGTCTCTTTCTGAGCCTTTTCTATACATTCTAATGCCATATCGATGCCACGATCACCAATGCTGTGTATGCTTACTCTTAGACCCGCGTTATGTGCTTTGGATACTAGTCTTTGTACTTCCTCTGGCTCGGTCATCCATAGGCCCGTTCCCTTTGGTCCACGGTTTTGGGGCTCATATACGCAGCAGGTTCCACCGGCTCCTGATCCATCTCCCATGATCTTGATGGACATGATTCCCAACCAGTCATCACCGAAGCCGCTCTCTATCCCCGCCATCTCCAATGCATCCAGTATGTCTCCCGGTTTATGCCTGTTGACGCTCACCATAAGGCGCATCCTTAATTTCTTGACTCCCTGGTCTAGGAGTTGCTTGTATGCTCTGATGCCGTTTCTGTGACCGCTGGCGTTGTGGGTGCTGGTTATTCCCCATTCTGCGAACTGGTTTACAACATCTTTGTAGCTCTCCCTGAGGGCATAGATGCTATACTCTGGGATGTGTTCGCGAACAAGTCCCATAGCGTTCTCGTATAGAAGACCCGTGGGTTCTCCCTTCTCGTTTCTATCTATCTCTCCGCCAGGTGGATCGGGTGTGTTCTCGTCTATTCCGGCTACTTCAAAGGCTTTGCTGTTGGCTAGTGCTTGGTGACCTGTATCTGATACTACGAAAACGGGGTTCTCTGGTGCAACTTCATCTAGCTCCCACCGATTTATATGTCTCTTCTCCTCCAGCTTGCTGTCGTTAAAGTTGGCTCCCCTTATCCATTCAACGGAGTCCATTTCTTGGGCTCTCTCCTGAATGCGATCAAGAATCTCTGAGACCCTACGTATCGGTGGTGCTCTGCAATCCACCTCGAGGAATCTTGCCGCTATGTGGCTTGGATGTGTGTGGCTGTCAATGATCCCGGGCATCAGAGTTTTACCCTCTAAATCGATAACCTCTGTGCTGGGACCAATTAGTGTCGATACTTCTCTACTTGTGCCCACTGCTTCTATCTTATTGCCTCGTATGGCAACAGCCTCAGCTATACTATCATCTGGATCGACGGTGATTATCTTACCGTTTTTTAGGATCATGTCTGCTTTGAGTTCCATATCTTATCAGGAATTATTCATGGTGTTATACGATAAAAGAGCTGTCTAAGAATCGGGGATGGTGGGCTGAATCGCCGGTTGGACAGGCGAACACCATTCCCGGGGAATACCCTCTGATGACTCCTCAAAAAGATTTGTTATATCGGCATGGAACAAACACGGGTACCATTTGTTTATACCTTTACGATACCTACATTTTCCTTTATATCTATCTCTGTACCGTAGGGCTTCGATAATTTCTTGATTACCCTAAGTATTTTCTCGCCGTACTCTGCGTCAGCTAGCATTGGTCTTCCTCGCTGGCTTCTAGTCTTATTCATCCCTAACTCAACAGGGTATAGACGTAGCTCACTTAACTTGTCACCATTATACCTCATACGAGGCAGGACACTTATCCAGTATTTCTCGTCCTCGGTAAACCACTTATGAGACCTAGTTCCAGGCTTGGGCTCCGCCTCTTGTCGTGCATCATATGCATCCGATACCACTCCACCGTAGGGATCCAGATTATATCGTTCATAGAAATCAGAGGGCATCTTGTAAACTGTCTCATTCTGGAAGATGAAGTTACCTAGACTATAGAAGATTGGTTTTCCCTCCCTGATCTCGATCCCCCTCATGGCGTGATGCCCATGCCCTATGAAGCAGTGAGCCCCTTCATCGATGACGGCCCTAGCGAACTCTTCTATAAACTCTGCTGGCCGCTCGCTGTCATGTGGTCTACCCTCATGGGCGTGAAGGGTGAATAATACCCAGTCAGCTTGTTTAGCAGCGTAGCGAATGGCTTCAAGGTTCTCTTTCATCTCCTGTGGATGGGTCTTTGTGTGTAGACCAGACTCTTCTCCCTCCACATATTTTGTCTTCATGAAGTGATAAGAGTCAGGTGCCTGCTTTACCTCTGGGATGTTGAGTTCCTTCTCCACTTCTTTTAGTTTCTTAATGGTCTCGGGTCTGGCCTCGTACCAGCTTTGATATCTTAAAGGGTTTAACCCTGGTCTTCCTTTCATGTCTCTACGTTGGTGTCCGGCTCTACCAAAATCTGCGAAGGTGCTGCAGGCGCTTATTAGTGCTACTCGTCCATTCCCTGTGTCCATGTAGGCTGGTGCTCTTGCCTCTGCTAGGTTTAAACCGGTTCCAGCATAGGGTGCTTTCTGTTTTTTCAAGTGTTTGATGGTGTTGAGCATTCCACCGTACATATAATCGAGGCTATGATTATTAGCGGTGCTGAAGATATCGAAACCCATCCATAATAATTCTTCTAGTATCTCTGGGTCGGCTCTGGTATATGTGCCACCGCACTCTGCGGCTGGGTAACAATGCTCATCATAGTCGTGGAGATTCATCTCAAGGTTTGTGAAAGCGCAGTCAACCTCACGTATCAATCTTATTAGACGTACAAACTCTGGTTCACTATGGATACTCTGTTTTAATGTTATTAGAGAGTCTCCTGTTGCTATAAGGCTGAATTCTTTCAAATCTATCAATAGGATATCTTTTATATGTATTTAAAAAACCGTGTATCGATTCTATACTGGTTTAACTAGGGGTTGTGTGGAGAATTGTTCTGTTTCTACTAGTTTTTTAATCTGGTCTAAGTTGGGTTCAACCTGTATTGGTTTATTTCTCTTCAAGGCGTTTATCTTTTCAAGTTTGCCTAAATGGTACTTCACTGTTGTATCACTATCCTTCATTAGGTTACCTGTTAGTACACATACTACTACCTCATCCGAAGCGATTACGCCTTTCTCTCTCAGCTTCTTGATCCCAGCCACTGATGTAGCAGATGCTGGTTCACAACCAACACCGCTTGCGTCTATAACCGCCTTTGCGTCCATAATCTCGTTATCAGAGACCTGCTCAACAACTCCATCAGTCTCCTTTATGCTTCTAAGAGCCTTCTCCCAACTCACTGGGTTTCCTATTTTTATGGCTGTAGCAATTGTGTCCGGTTTTACTGGGTTTAGTTGTTTGTTCTTGCTGTTCCAGAGGTTGTAGAATGGATTAGCTCCTTTGGCTTGTATAGATGCTATCCTAGGCATCTTTTTAATCAGCCCCAGGTTCTTCAACTCGCGTAAGGCTTTCCCGAACGCCGATGTGTTTCCTAGGTTTCCAGCTGGTACGGCTATCCAGTCCGGTGGCACCCATCCTCTCTGGTGCAGCATCTCAAATATGATACTCTTCTGCCCCTCTATTCTCCACGGGTTTAAAGAGTTGAGTATGTAGAACCCCAGTTTCTTGGAAGCCTCCCTGATTAGATTCATTGCATCATCAAAATTTCCTTTAACCTGTATTACCTGTGCCCCATAAGCAAGCGCCTGAGCGAGCTTACCATAAGCGATCATTCCCTCCGGGATGAACACCACACCTTTTAACCCTGACTGAGCGGAATATGCTGCCATGGAAGCCGAGGTATTACCGGTCGATGCGCATGCCACCTTTGTAGCGCCCCGGCTGAGCGCCACTGAAACACCTACAGTCATACCCCGGTCCTTGAAGCTGCCTGTAGGGTTTTCACCCTCATGTTTCAGATGCAGGTCGTTGACTCCAGCGTAATCCGAGATATTTTTCCTTTTATAGAGCATGGTATTACCCTCAGGCCTTGTAACAATGTATTGAGAATCGAGTTCTGGATGAACTAGCTCTTTGTATCTCCAAACACCGCTATGCCAAGGAGGGGAGAAACCTCCCAACCTATCATCGAATACATCAAGGGATATCTCACTGAAAACGTGTTCTACATCGTATAATCCACCGCAGTCACAGACATAGACATCATCCGCTGGTTTTGTGTCTCCACATCTTATGCATTTGAACATGGTCATTTAGATCACTCTGGCGCCCCTGTTACTGGGCTGAGTGTAATATAGTTGACACTCTATGTCTTTGAATGCTTCCTTCATGGCGTTCCCTATGTCGTAAACGTTCTCACCCACGGCGAAGAGACTGGGTCCTCCACCAGCTATGCTACATCCATATGCACCCGCGTCCAGCGCGGCCTGTTTAACATCCCAGAAACACGGAATCATAGACGCCCTGTAAGGTTCAATAATATGGTCACGGATGTTGCGCCCAAACAAAACAGGGTCTTTATGCGCTATAGCCACAGCCATCCTGCTAGCGTAATTAATATTACGTACAGCGTCTTTTAGGGGGACCTTCTCGGGTAAGAGCTCTCTAGCTACCCGGGTCTTGTTCTCTAAATAGATATCCGGTACGGCAACCACTATACCGAATCTTGGAGAATCCATTCTGATGAACTCCCCGTTCTCGCTGATCATTACAAAGCCTCCCAGTATGCTTGCTGAGACATTATCCGCGTGAGGCGCACCAGCTACTGCTCCTTCCCCAAGGGCGGCTAATTCAACCAGTTCCTCATCTGTTAGATTAAGTTCCATTAACTTGTTTACTGCTAAGGCTGTGGCGCTGGCTGATGCACCCGAGCTACCCATGCCCTTGCCGGGAGGTATTCCTTTCCGTATATCCACCTCAAATCCTTGTTTGACTCCATGCTCCTCAATAATATGCTCCAGAATGGCTCCTGAGCTGTTTTCACTTGGTATTATTGGTATTTTGTCTGAACCTATTCCCTGTATGTTTATCTTGATCCCTGACTCACGTTTTTGCTTCAATAATAATATGTCACCGATTCCTTCTAATGCAATTCCGAAAACGTCGAATCCAGGACCAAGGTTTGCTATACTTCCAGGTGAGTAAACCCTAACTTGTTTTATAGTCACCAGTCACTTTTTTGCACCTTGACGCCTTTTATGCGTCTCTCAGTGTTTAAAACAGTTTCCCATTTACTCTTTTTCTCGCCTGTATTTTATATATAAAAAACCTTTCCGTTAATCCTTAAATACTGCAGAAATTCCAGATAATGAGTGAATACTTGTGAAAGAAGAAATACAATTAGCGCTTGAGGAGGTTAGACCTCATCTGCAGGTAGATGGGGGGGACGTTGAGTTTGTTGACGTTACGGATGATGGGGTTGTCAAGGTAAGGCTTACTGGAGCATGTGCAGGATGCCCAATGAGTCAGATGACCCTCAAATGGGGCGTCGAGAATTATCTCAAGAAGAAGATACCAGAAGTTAAATCTGTAGAGTCAGTATAGGAGGAAACCCCCTGAGCATTCCTCTTGAGTTAGAGCAAGCCCAGAACTATGGGGATATTTTCACCCTTGTTAAGCGTGCTGTAAACCACACTCTGGGCCTACATAGGGTAGGGTTGATGTTGTATTTGGGAAATCTACCCATGCGTGTAGGGGCTTTTCACCCCTTGGGAACCAATGATATAGTAATTAATCGACGTTTACTAGGGTCTGTGACTACTCTTAAAGAGAAATCAATAGTTTTTGCGATCCTAGTCCACGA
>CAZLHA010000069.1:11326-12370 GCA_964559155.1 uncultured Candidatus Bathyarchaeia archaeon
TCTGCATACTTTTGGCTACACAGATGAGCGACAGGTTAGGCGTCTAACTTATCGGGTTTGCCGGGATAACTTTGGAAAGAATCATCAGACCGTGGATGCGACAGTTACTGGTCCATGGGGTCAAATGAGTCCTGAGGATTTCGAGGAAATAGAACCTGATCTCAACCTTGAGATGGTGAAGGATTTTGAGAAGGTTGAGAGCGGCTATATTATTTATTTTTCTTTTTTAATTGTCTTTTTTGTGATATTTACGAGGTCTTCAGGTGGAATAGGCTTCATTAATACTTCTTTGATGTCTAAGCCCTTATTCTCCTTTTCTTTCTCTAATCCATCTTTGAAGCTACTGTACCCTGTGATCATGATTATGTTCATGCTTTCCTGGATGTCTTTTATCTTCTCAGCAACCTCGTCTCCAAGCATATCCGGTAGATTCATGTCTAATATTATTAGATCGAATTTGCTACGATTCACTTTGTATAGTGCCTGCAGTCCTGTTGCGGCTGTATCTACGTTGAAGCCTACGCTCTGTAAAATCAGCTTGAATGTACTGGCCAGATTGTTATCATCGTCTACTATAAGTATATTCTGGACATCTGGCTCCATATCTTGAGGGGATTCACCTAATTCATACTCAAGTAGACTCTTCTTTAACGTGGGGTCTCGCTGTATCGTTTGGCTTACGATCTCTAGTCTTTCAACTAGTTCGTCGAGTTTTTCCTCGTGCTCTCTGAGTATGTTGATTAATAGGTCCAATACATCTATTTTTTCTGTGAAAGACATTATATCACTCGTCGAACTTGTTCTGATTGGTTCACCGTAATCGGAGTATAAGACTGTTTTCTCTCTGAGATATGGATTATTGATCTATTTTCCTGTTTTTTATGCACTCTGGACATCTTAGAGTCTGCTGGTAACCATGGGGATAGTCTTCAACTATGCCATTTGACTATATTATTTTATCAGGTGTCATGTTTGTAGAGGAAATAGGGGTCTTCTAAACTCTCTACATTCTCTACACTCTCTATATCTTCTACAGATATCCAT
>CAZLHA010000070.1:0-12190 GCA_964559155.1 uncultured Candidatus Bathyarchaeia archaeon
AAACTAGGGAATACCCTAATATTATGCGTACAGGTACATGGCAGTTTAACCACTAGGGTAAGGAATAATACCCTCCACAGACAGAAATACAAATATGCCATCCCGAGCAGTCGCAGTAACAGGTTACAAAAACAGTGGAAAAACTCAGACAATTGAGGCTATTACGAGAGAACTCACAAGCCGGGGCTATAACGTGGCTACCCTGAAACACACAGCAGATGATATCAATTTGGACACTCCGGGTAAAGACACCTCTAGGCACCGGGAAGCAGGCAGCATCGCAACAGGTATACTGCAGAAGGACACAACGGCCATATTCCTAGATCAGCATTTAACCCTTCAGCAGGCAGCGGAGAAACTAGGTCCCCATGATTTCCTTATAATCGAGGGGTTTAAAAACTTGGACACCCACGCACGGATACTTGTTCCAAGAGAAAACAAAGACATAGAGAAACTCAGCAACGGCTTAGAGATAGCAATTGTAAAGCCAAATGAATCTAATTATAGCAGAGAAACCGAGCAACCCCTATTTACACTTAATGAGATAGTAAAACTCGCCGATCTCATAGAGTCAAAAGCCTATCCACTATTACCGGGGTTAAATTGTCACAGCTGTGGATACGATACATGCAGAGACATGGGAATAGCACTAATGGCCGATGAAGCAGAGATAACTCAATGCGTAGGGTACAGAGAAGGCTTCACATTAAAAATAAATGACTACGTTGTTCCTATGAATAACTTTACAAGAAAAGTACTGCAGAACATCATACTAGGATTCCTCAAGACCCTTAAAGGCGGCGAAGAACCAAAAACAGTGAGATTGGAGTTTGAGACAGATGACTGACGAACCATTACACATATGTATAGACAGCAACGAGGCCGTGAAACAAAAAGACATAATTAACTACCTAAAATTCAACGGCTTCAACGTAGAGATAAGACCCTTAGACGTATGCGACTTCGTGATAAGCGACAGAGTAGGTGTAGAACGTAAAGATACAAGTGACTTTCTGGGAAGTATGAAAGACGGGAGACTATTCAACCAGGCTCGGGACATGTCTGAAATCTATGAAAAACCCATTATAATACTTGAAGGTACCATGAAGAAAGCCCTGAAAAGGAGCAGGATGCGCCCCAGTAGTATATACGGGGCTATGAGTAGTATATCTTTAGATTATGGCGTAAATATAATTCCCACCGACGACCAGAAAGCTACAGCAATATTACTCCATAGACTTTGCTATAGGGAACAAGCCAAAGAAGAACGCACAATACAGTTAAGAAGTATTAAACGTAGTCTATCCCTACATGAGCAGCAGGTATTCCTACTCAGTGGGCTACCCCAGATAGGTACAACATTGGCGGAGGATCTTCTCAACACATTTGATAACCCTTACAGGGTGTTGGCAGAGTTTGCGCAAGCTGAGATACACACCAGTCCCTCGGGGAAGACCAAAAGACTACTGGGACCTTTAGCGGATATTAGAGGCGTTGGACCCACCATAGTTGAGACCGCCCAGCAACTGCTACATGAATCATACCCTTTTCTCTGTGGAGCTAAGAAAGAATCAACATAATTGTGCAATAAGTAAAAAAGGTGTTTTACCTAATTCTTATCCATGAAGCAACGTAAACTTGTTTTATTCACCTTAATTGTAACCGTTTTTCTCACACCAATATTTACGGCACAGGGAATAAAAGTTATAACAGAACCGATCTCTAAACCCTTACCCACACTTCCTCAACCCGTATTACAGGGAGGCACCCTTAGAGTGGAAACAGTATCTAACATGCCTCAGGATGTATCCGCATCACTAGTATCCCCTTATGATGAAGCAGATTTAACCCTAACGGAGGGCCCAACAGATAGTGACGGAACATGGATACTGGAGTTCACAGTACCCATGGTTAGACCCGGGTTATACGATCTGTACATAACCTTCACTGGAACCGAGTACATACAGGAACGAAGTGTCTGGGTAATGACCGAGTGGCCAGAGAATCTTACTATATCCCAGATAAGTGACATCCATCAACCATACGGGGGAAATAATTTTACCCAATATATATACGAGCAGAATCTCTTGAACCCCGATATGATTTTCGTTACAGGCGACATAGTTGATGTGGAGACTATCCGGTCGGCGTGGGAGAACGTGCAAGGAACTATGAGATACAGTACAGTACCTATTTACTTCCAGCCAGGGAACCATGATTACACCAACGGGGCACAGTACTACAAGCAGTTCGGAGGAAAAACGAACTACACGGTTACTCTAGGAGACTTCTTCATAGTATCTCTGAACAGCCATGGTGGAGGCTACGTCAAGTTGGATGAAATAGCTTGGGCAGATAATGTCCTATCCGAGAATCAGGATAAGGTAAAGATAATTGCCTTCCATCACCCACTTTTTAGTGGCGAGTATGAGGTTGATCAAGGAAGCCTTAAAGGGGGAGAGATAACCGGGAGCTGGGACAACATAGAGGAACTGGAGGATATAATGTATTTCACTTGGAGTCAGAACATGGCCAATGCGAGAGAGATGCTGAAAGTTATAGAAGAAAATGATGTAAACATGATAATGTCAGGTCACGTACACAGGGATCTTATTTACCACTTGAATGATCAACACCACTTCATAACTACCACAACTATTGGAGGAGGTTCAGGTCAATACCGAGGATATAGACACATTACAGTAGGGGCCGATGGCTTAGTTCAACTAGACGAGTACGGTGAAACCAGAAAATATGATCCACCTAATAGTATCCCTCTGGAGAATATCAAGTACCTATATAAACAATCCAACGATGGAACAGGGACTGCAGCTTCAGCGATAGTGAAAAATGACTTATCCATGAGATTGGAAGACGCCAAACTGGAGTTTATAGTTGATAAAACCCTAGACCCATCAGCCTACACCTTTACAGAAGAACCCAAATCCTATGAAGTAATCACGAGCAGCGAGGGGCATCATTTCATAACATACTACGATATCCCCCTAGAGTCAATGTTCACCACCACGATATCAGCTGAATCAGATACTACCAGCCCTGATATCACGATACATCTACCAGAAAACTATGATGAAGGGACTGATGTATTCGGATCCATATCTATAACAGACGATGGTTGGGGTGTCGAAAAAATCAACGCTGAGTACCGTATTGATGGGTCAACATGGACAAGTGTGCCTCTTGACTTAGCCCCCCAGTTATCCCCGACGGAGTGGAACATATCCTATACTGAAGACTATTATGAATTCACTATCCTAGGAGAAGGCGAGATAGAACTCAAGGTAGATGCTACAGACTTTGCGGGTAATACCGTCTCAGAACAATCAACAGTCTATCCTACCGTACCGAAACCCACACCAAACCTGGCTAACATAACCTATGGCAGTATAACTGCATCATCTACTACAGCGGAAGCAGGAGACCCCATCACGATAACCATAACACTGAACAACACAGGAGATAAACAAGGAAACGAGACCGTTGAGCTATATATAAACGATGAATTAACAGACAGTGAGACCGTCGCAGTCGAAGAAGGCGCCACTGAGACAGTATCTTTCACAATCAAAATGGACGAGGCTGGTACATACAACCTTGTGGCCGGTGATAAAGCTACCATCATAACCGTAACTGAAGCAGAGCAGGAGCCCAGTGGAGGGATACCTGTATCGCCCGTATTTACTGTTATTGGACTAATATCTACAGTATATCTCCTTAGCAAGAGAAAAACCTTCTAATTTTTTTCTATGGAAATCCTTTAAAAAAAAGATACACCTATACCAGAAGTGGGCCCGTGGCACAGTGGATAATGCACCGGCCTCCGGAGCCGGAGATCGCGGGTTCGAATCCTGCCGGGCCCGCCAAATCACAATATATTAGAGGCCTAATCCATATTGTAAACCCTTAGTGCGTTATCGTAGAGGACGTGTTGGAGTTCCTCTGCGCTCAGTCCAGCTACCTTGACTTTTGGTATCTCCCATCCTGGGTGACCCAGAGGTGTATCACTGCCATACATTACACGGTCTATGCCCAAGCGATTTACGGCTTCCTTTATTTTTGTGTGCATGGTCATCCCGGCTGTATCAACTACTATGTTTGGGTAATCCTCTGCGACATCAAGAGCGCCATTAATGTACACAATATGACCGTGGCCCATATGGGCCATTACTATGGTTATATCGGGATATCGATCGGCTAGTCTTTCAAAACTCCATGGTGGATGGCCACAATGGATTAAAACAGGCACTTTTTTCCTCGCCGCGATATCCATCACAGGGTTTACTGTGTCGCTATCTGGTAGAAAGTTATTGAAGAGCGGGTTTAGCTTTACCCCTTTAAACTCCCATTCCTCTATAGTTTTTTAATTGTCTGTGGTGCATCCAAATCCTTAGGGTTTACCCTTACTAGCCCCGTGATTCGGTGAGGATAATCCTCAATGACTTCACGGGTTAATGAGTTAGTAAAGCGGATACTACCGCTTTTTCGATATTGTATTCATCCATTAAATCTATGAGTTGTTTACTGTTGATGGATTCTCCGAATACTGGAAAGTCCCCAAGGTGAGTATATGCATCTATTATTTTCATCATCATTCGTTTAGATATGTTCTCCCAATTTTTCTTCTTATAGCCTCTAATGTTGTTAACGTAAGAATGATCTCGAATACACTCTTCACTGTTAATGAGGTTAAATCGAAAAAAGCTGCAGAACCGTATAACAGATAATCGTATATGAAGTAGCCCACATTTTTCCATATATGACCAGTTAAAACAACTATAATTGCGTATTTCCTGTGATTCTCTCTTTTATAAGCTATCAATCCTAACAGATACCTCATAATTCCTCGTATGATGAGAGTAGCTGGTGCATAGACTGAGAAACTACTGCCCCAGAGCGGGTTCCATACCTCGAATAATGTTGCACCTACTCCACAGGCGAAGGCTCCTACGATGGGTCCGCAAAGAATAGCACTTAGGAAAGATACCAGGTTTCCCATGTGTCATACTCCAAGTGGTGGTGGCATAGGTATAGATATTGAATTGGTTACATACACGAGGGCTGTAAATGCTCCCATTTAAGCTACGCGTCTTGAGCTGGGTTTGATCTACTTTTTAGTTTTCTGCATTACTAAGACCAATTATTTTATAGATTAAACTATAATATGGTAGTAACGGCTACAATATCAAGTGGGGTCATCTTGATAGCAAATTTATAAGCAGCCCACCAATACAATCAAGACATTAACAGGAGACACATACATGAATCCCCTCGCAGAACTAAGAGAAGAATGCAAAAAACTCCTAACCAAAGGTTTAGAAAAAGCCTACGAGAATACCAAGCTTCCAAAAGTTAAATTCAGCCAACCGCCAACAGCAGATATGGGTGAACTATCCTCACCAGTATGTTTCCAGCTTGCGAGGGAGCTGGAGCAGCCTCCAAATAAGATAGCCGAGACTACAGTGGATAAAATTCCATTTCAGAGCAGTACATCAGTTCAATCATGTGAAGCAGTACAAGGTTACATCAATTTCCACGCAGATACTGAGAACTACACCAAACTAGTGATAGAGAACATACTAAAACAAGATAAGGAATACGGGTTCATAAAAACACCAGAACCGAGGAAAGTCATGGTAGAACATACCAGTGCGAACCCAAACAGTCCACTACACATAGGAAACGCGCGTAACAGCATACTCGGGGATAGTTTAGCTAGCCTATTAGAAAAACAAGGAAATGAGGTGGTTATTCATTTCCTAGTGAATGACATGGGTAGACAGGTAGCTATGGCTACTTATGGCTGGAAACTCATGGGTAAACCTGAGCCGGTTGGGACCGCTGAACTCTGGGTAGGTACCATATATGCCTCAGTAAATGTCATATTGGAGATAATCAGGCTAAGAGAGGAACTGAAAGAAGCTGAAGAAAAGGGCAGAATATATGAGGCATCAGCAGCCAGTGAACAGATAGAGGAATACGAGAAAGCAGCCAAGATTCTGAGGAAGAGATACCCCAAGGTTTATGAAAACCTCTCTGAGAAACTACCAAAGATAAAAGATCCTATTGCTGAAATAGTTTCGTTAAACACGAGATACGAGAACAATGAACCAGATACCGTGGAAGAAGTAAGAACCGTTATTAAATACTGTCTTAACGGGTTTCAGGAAAGCTTAGGGACACTGGGAATCTACTTCGACAGCTTTGACTACGAGTCTGATCTCGTCTGGACTCAAGCAGCGGAAAAAGTATTGGAACAGCTAAAGGAAACAGGTTATGTTACCGAGGATGATGGCGCTCAGGTGTTGGACTGTGACAGGATCGCGGAAGACTTGGATCTAAAAGAACGATGGGATCTACATCCTGATCACGAGATACCACGACTAGTCTTAGTACGAAGCGATGGCACTACTCTGTACACTTTGAGAGATATGGCGTATAGCATCTTCAAATTCGGTATAGCCGACCGGGTGATAAACGTTATCGGAATGGAGCAAAAACTCGCCCAGCTACAGCTACGTATAGCCTTAGCTGCCATAGGCGAACAAGAGATGGGCGACAACCAACTACACTATGCATACGAGTTCGTTAAACTGCCAGGCGTAAAGATGAGTGGCCGGCTTGGGAGATACGTTACGCTTAATGAGGTGTTGGAAAAGGCCGTTACTCTTGCTTTTAAAGAGGTGGATCTTCGTAACCCAGAGTTATCTAGGAAGAGAAAAAATGAGATAGCAAAGATGGTGGGTTATGGCGCAGTCAAGTACACTCTCCTCAGCGTGGATCCCATGAAACAGGTTGTCTTTGATTGGGAGAAAGCCCTCAACTTTGAGACTAATAGCGCACCATTCATCCAGTACAGCCACGCAAGGACTTGTAACATACTAAAACGAGCAACAGAGAACCCAGAACCAGAATATGGGACACTAACAGACATCAAGGAACGAGAGCTCATAAATTTACTAGCTCAGTTCCCTGAGAACTATGAACGAGCAGCAAATGAACTCCAGCCAGCTAATATAACAGCCTACGCCAATAATTTGGCGGATAAATTCAACAGCTTCTACGCTACCCAGAATGTTCTCAAAGCCGAAACCAGTGGATTGATGGGTGCACGACTCGGAGCCGTGGATGCTACGCGGATCACTTTAAGAAACGCTTTAATTATCCTAGGAATCGACGCCCCGGAGACCATGTAGCTATAATTCAGCTATTTTTTTCATATCCTCTTTTAGTGTATCAAGTAGATTTCTACGATAGATAGCGGCAGCAGGATGATACAATGGGATTAGTTTTACATTTTCCCAAGATGTTTTAATTAAATAAACCTCTCCATGAACCTCTCCTATAGATTGATTTTTTAACCCATATCTTTTCTGGAAATAAGTGACTGAGCTATTTCCCATAGGTGCTATTACGCTGGGCTCTATAATCTCAAGCTGGCGGATCAAATAAGACTCACAAGACTCGACCTCAGCCTTCTTGGGGCGCCTATTATCTGGGGGTCTACATTTTAAGATATTTCCGATAAAGACATCTTCTCTGTTTAGCCCAGCGTTTTCTAGTATTTCGTCTAATAGTTTTCCAGCTTGGCCCACAAATGGAAGGCCTGTTGCGTCCTCTTTTCTTCCAGGCGCCTCACCGATGAGTACAATCCGTGCATCCAGATTACCTGATCCCACTACTATGTTTTCCCTTGTGTCGCCTAGGTTACATTCACGACAAGTCTGCGTCTCTTTCTTTATCTCGTCCATTTTCTTCTTTTTTTTCACACTATCCGATTTGTACATTAGAAAACACCTTTTTCGTTGAGTTCTTTAAATCGTTTCTCTGATAAGCCCAGTAACTTGTTCAGTATCTTGAAGTTGTCTCCTCCTAGGCTGGGTGCTGGGCCTCTTGGTCTGGGATCTGTAATGGTCATCTTGATGGGGTTTCCCTGAACCTTAACTGGACCTATACCCGGCTGTACCATGTCTAGTACCATTTTACGCGCCCCACTTATATGAGGGTCTTCTGAGGCTTCCTTGATATTGTATATGGGGCAACCTGGTACACCTGCCTCGGTTAATAATTCAACTATCTTCTCTGTATAATGTCTCTTGCTCCATTCTTCGATCTTCTCCTTTAGAGGTTCATGATTTTTCACACGGAGAGGATTAGAAGCATATCGTGGGTCGTCTCCCAGTTCTAAACCAGTGACCTCAAGAAACCGTTCCCAGATAGAATCATTGGCTATGCCTATTACCACCCAACCATTTTGGGTCTTAAAAGTACCGTAAGGATATACGAACTCGTAGCGGTTGCCGATACGCTCCGGTATATGTCCATCAACGTAATAAGTTTGAGGAATATTCTCCAGTGCCGCGAAAACACTATCTACTAATGAAACATCAACCAGCTGCCCATACCCTGTTTGCTCTCTTATGTTTAAGGCAGCCAAGATTCCTATGGTACAAAACAGGCTGCTCAGAATATCCCCTATTGCAGTCCCCGATCTTGTGGGTGGGCCATCAGGCCAACCTGTAATACTCAGTAAGCCGCCCATGGCCTGTCCAATGATATCATATCCGGGTCTATGTCTGTATGGGCCTGTCTGTCCGAACCCCGATATGGCTGCATAGACCAGCCTTGGGTTAATTTCCTTCAAATTATCATACCCTAACCCGAGTCTTTTCATAGTTCCCGGTCTGAAGTTTTCTAGTAACACATCGCTTTTTTTCACAAGTTCACGGAAGATTTCTTTTCCTTCCTCGATCTTGAGGTTTAGTGTAATACTCTTCTTCCCCCTGTTGAGATTCACATAGTACATTGATTCATCTTCCTTGAATGGGGGGAACTCTCGGCTGTCATCTCCTCTACCCGGTATCTCTAGTTTAATTATATCTGCACCCATATCCGCCAAGATCATGCTGGTAAAAGGACCGGCTAAAACCCGGCTCATATCTAGCACCCGTATACCTAGAAGAGTGTTATCCTCAAACATGCACTCATTTTCGAGGTGTAGAAATAAAAGACCTGCTAGAAAAGGGGCTAGTCCAGTGTCATCACTGCCACATATACAGCTGGGATTTCCCTGTTAATGGTAAGCACAGCGCCCTCACTAGGCCGTAACTCTACTCTGAAAGTCTCATAGGGGTGACTATACAGATCAGGTCTATTTGTAACAACTGGATCAACACCATCGTTCGGAATCTCCGTGAAATCTATGTCTACTCTATATTTCTCTCCAACTTCTAGTAGAGAGTCGCTGTCTCCATTTACACAAGTCATAGTCATGATAGTGCCATTTTCGTCATAAACTTCCCCATGATGTCTCTCATTAGTAAACGTGGCAACAAGTCTACTATCAGCAATATCAATAGGACTGTGCCCTTGACTAAGTTTTACATAAAACGTTAACTTGGTTAAGCAGATATCATTTTGTTCACCCCCGGTAACATTAGCAAACGATGCTACAATCCCATTATCTACCATAAGGGCAGAGGTCGCCTCACTCATTCCTGATGTAATAACTGATTGTGCTTTCTCAGATGTTATGAACCCCATATTAAGGATTACAAACGCGAATGCTGCTGCTGTGATAACGAAAGCAACAAGAATAATAGCTGTCTCTATTCCAGTAACTCCTCGGCGGTCGTTAAACTTATTGAACATACTTTTGTCTCCGTAACCTTTGCTTTCACCATGTAGTATGGTTTTATATAGAAAATGTAGGTATGACATGGAAGAAGAATCGAGTTTCTCATAGTTATCGTTAAAGCCTATATATTACAATATTAAATGATTCCAGTGAGTGAGCCGAGACCAACTTCTAAAATATGGATGGAAACAGAAGAAGGATACGTTTTCGGACCCGGAGTATATAACCTACTTAAAGCTATCAAAAAAAAGGGAACTCTGAAAGAAGCTAGCAAATCCCTTGATATGAGTTATCGCTATTCTTGGGGTCTAATCAAAAAGGCTGAGGAAAAACTAGGTTCCTCTTTAATTGAAGCCTCCAAGGGAGGTAGACAAGGTGGTGGAAGTTCTCGTATAACAACCCTCGGAGAACAGTTCATCACAGAATTTGAGAACATACAAGAAATATGGAAAGAATTCAAGGAAAAATACGATGACTCTATTTTAGTTGATGCTCAGGTTGTCAATGTTAATGGGTGTCTAGCTGTAGAGATAGCTGAACCTGTATGTATTGACCCCGAATCACGGCTCAGAGAAGGCGAAAGTGAAGCTTAGAATTTTATTAATTTAGATTTTTGTTTTCGAGGACTTTTAAGAATGGTCTGTATTTTTCTTCGATGTTTATTCCTGCTTGGGTTATCTTATAGCATTGCTTTATTTCATCGTTATCTTGGGAACATTTTTTAATATATCCAAGACCGCAGAGGTCATTCAAGTGGTGATACACGTTTCTAATATCATTATCATTCATATATGTGTAAAAATACTCTTTCAGGCACTGCCATATATTGTAGCCGTAGGATTCCATATCGTGTTGTTCATGATTGTATATTACTGCCAGTATTTTCATTTTGGTGGCTCCACATGTACCCTTGGGCTTTGGCATAATGTCTTTCCTCAGGATCCTTAGATAAAAACTACGGCATATATAATTTACGTATTGGTAAATTACCCCTAATTATGCTTACGAATGAAGTAGGTTAAGCTATGTAAGGAAAAACCTACATTTTTTTCGCAAAGTTTAGACGTTTCTACGTGCTGAAAATAGATATGCCACAATAATTTTTAATATGCATTCCATAAAAAAATGATTTGTTTTTATAATAATCATAAACTATGATAAAGAACTTTCAGATATCTCTCAATTATTTGAAATCCATTTATTCAATTAAAAACATCGTTTACCTATTTGCTGTGAGTGATAGCCTTATTATTAGGGCAGTGTGCAAATAATGAAATATTATATATTAATAAAAAACTTTGAAAACTTTTAATAGACTACCACCTTTCTTAACCCTATATTACTGGAAAACTCAAAACCTCGTGATAAAGATGAAGTTCAAAGCGTTTGTATATGTAACATTGAAAAAAGGATACAGTGATCCTGAAGGAGAAGCTACAGCCAATGCATTACAGGGACTAGGTTACCCTGTTGAGAAGATTAGATCAAGCAAAGCCTATGAGGTTTATTTTAAAGCTGATGATGAATCGCATGCAGATGCGCTTGTAGATGAGATGTGTAGAAGGTTGCTTACCAACCCCACTAAAGATGATTACCGTTATGAGATAAGTGAGGAATAATGAACCGGGTAAAGGAAACAGATCTACCCTTCAGTCACCATACTATTGACTTCATGAACGCCTCAGATGAGGATCTTGTTGATATAAGGAAACAACTAGGATTAGGGTTAACCCTTGATGAACTCAGGTATATCCGTGATCATTATATTCTCCGTGAACGCAAGGCGACTGATATCGAGCTTCAGACCTTTGATCAGACCATGAGCGAACACTGCAGCCACAAAACCTTTGCAGGTTTTATTGAGACCCCTGAAGGTAAAGTAGATGGATTGTTGAAGACCTATTTCAAGAGCCTTATTGATGAACTTGAACCTGAATGGTGTTTCAGTGTATTTGAGGATAATGCCGGTATGGTGGATCTAACCGATGATGTAACGATAGCGATAAAAGTAGAGACCCATAACCATCCCAGCGCCATTGAGCCATTCGGTGGAGCGGCTACAGGATTGGGTGGAGTAATCAGGGACATCATGGGGGTTTGGGCTAATCCGATAGCAAACACCGATGTAATCTGCTTCGGGCCACTGGACTATTCTTATGAGAACCTACCGGATGGTGTAAAGCACCCCAAATTTCTATTCAACGGCGTGGTTGATGGTATAGGAAGCTACGGAAACAGTATTGGGATACCAACCGTAAACGGGGCAACGGTCTTTGATGAAGATTATACGGGCAACGTATTGGTCTACGCTGGCTGCATCGGAGTACTACCCAAAGACCAGTACAAAACAGAGGTTAAATCCGGAGACTATGTGGTCCTAGCAGGTGGTAAGACTGGGCGTGACGGTATACACGGAGTAACCTTCGCATCAGTTGAGCTAACAGAAGAATCCGAGGAGACCAGCAGATCAGCTGTACAGATAGCCAACCCCATTGAAGAGGAGAAAGTAAAACGAGCCATCAAACAGATTAGCGA
>CAZLHA010000071.1:0-10563 GCA_964559155.1 uncultured Candidatus Bathyarchaeia archaeon
TGAGCCTGATTGTTACTGCTCATCAGAGATCTGTCCAAGCTGCGGTGGAAAAGCAGAACTCCAGAGAACCCTGAGCTTTGTTGATGCTCCAGGACACGAGATATTAATGGCCACGATGCTAAGTGGGGCAGCCGTTATGGATGGAGTCATACTGGTAATAGCTGCTAATGAGACATGTCCGCAGCCCCAGACACGGGAGCACCTAGCTGCCATTGACGCAGTTGGTTTAAGAGATTTGATCGTTGTTCAAAATAAGATTGACCTTGTATCAAGGAAGAGGGCTGAGGAGAGTTATAGGGAGATAAAGGATTTCCTCAAGGGGAGCATCGCAGAGGATGCACCTATTATACCTGTATCCGCTCAGCAAGTGGTAAACATTGATTTGCTTATTCAAGCTATGCAAGAATATCTTCCAACCCCTGAAAGAGACGCTGATCTTCCTCCAAGAATGTATATCGTTAGAAGCTTTGACGTAAACACGCCGGGTACGCCTGTTGAGGATATGATCGGTGGTGTAGTAGGTGGAAGCATAACACAAGGAAGCTTCAATGTAGGAGATGAGATAGAGATCAGACCTGGCTTACCTCAGAGACAGAAAAATAGGGTGAAGATGAGGGAATTGTACACTACAATCACTAGTCTTCACGTCGGTAATACCGCTGTTGAGGAAGCCATGCCCGGGGGTTTAGCGGGAATAGGAACAATGCTGGATCCAAGTCTTACAAAGTCAGATGGATTAGTTGGTAGCTTGGCAGGTAAACCCGGTACCTTACCGGATGTGGTTGACACTATGGCGTTATCTTACAGATTATTCGATACTGTGGTAGGTACAACTACAGAGGAAAAAGTAGCCATGATAGCCAGAGGCGAGACGCTGTTGTTAAACGTGGGCACCGCCAAGACTACTGGTGAGGTAACCGAAGTTAGCAAAGAGGAGATGGTGATGGATCTCTCAATACCTGTATGTGCTCTACATGGAGATAGAGTGGCCATCAGCCGTAGAGTTGGTGGAAGATGGCGTCTAATTGGCGTAGGAACCGTAAGTGGCTAAAGTTGCCTACAAAAATTCTATGTGACACTAATTTTTTACTTATACCTCTCCGCTACAAAGTTGATATTTTTAATGAAACAGATGATGCAGTTAATGATACCGCGAAATTCTATGTATCCACCCAAGTAATCGATGAGATAAAAACACTCAAAATGGGGGCTAAACTAGGCTTCGCAAGGGAGCTATCCTTCGCTCTACAGATGGCTGAGACATGCCATATCATTGAGGATGACTCTCCTTTACTTGTTGATGACTCTCTCATCGAGTTAGCGAAGAAACATCATATGATTATCGGAACCATTGATAAGGAGCTGCGAAAAAAAGCGCGGATCGAAGGCGTTCCCGTTATTTATCTCAGACAGGGCCGCCGCTTACTACTCGATGGTAAAGTTTAGCTCTCATTTTTTTAGCTTTACAGCGTAGAAGTTTTAAGTGATTATGCACTCCAATTCCAGAATAGAGCCCCCTTTGGGAATAAACTGGTGTAGATCTTGGAAAAGAAGAAGTGGCATTCAACAGAAATCGATGATGTATTTTCCTCTTTGGAGACCGACCGTGATGGTATCTCCGATGAGGAAGCAGTAAAGAGACTCCAAGAGTATGGGCCAAATGAGCTTAAAGAAGAAAAAAAGCATCAATGGTATCATATTCTCTGGGAGCAATTCACAAGTTTACTTGTAATTGTCTTAATCATATCCGCAGCTGTTTCCGGTTATCTGGCATGGAAGGAAGGCGAAGCCATGACCGACATGTACGTTATACTGGTAATCGTTGTAATGAATGGTATCCTTGGCTTTGTCCAGGAGTTCCGGGCTGAACAAGCCGTTGAGGCACTTAAGGCAATGGTCTCTCCTCATGTTCTCGTAATGCGGGACGGCAAGGAAGAGTCAATAGACTCAATAAACCTTGTACCCGGAGACATCGTGCTGCTTGAAGCTGGAAGCAGGGTACCCGCTGACTGCAGACTCATAGAAGCAGCTAACCTAGAGGTAGATGAGGCTGCTTTAACCGGTGAATCTAGACCCGTAACCAAGAAAGTCACGGTAGTGGATGTAGACGCCGGCGTTGGAGATCAAAAGAACATGGTTTTCATGGGGACTGTTGTTACTAACGGTAGAGCTGTAGCAGTGGTAACCCAGACAGGTATGGACAGTCAGTTCGGACGGATAGCTGGAATGGTTCAGGCTATAGATGTTGAGCCCCCGCCACTAACAAAAAAAATGGATGATATGGGTAAACAACTCATCAGTATCACTCTAGGACTCACTTTATTCGTATTCTTTGTATTATGGTTCGTTCACGATAGGACTCTCGAAGAGATGTTCATGACAAGCATCAGCTTGGCAGTATCTGCAATACCAGAAGGATTACCTGCTGTACTCACTATCACTTTAGCTTTGGGCACTAGTCGTATGGCAAAACAGAATGCAATAGTTAGACGATTAGCCAGTGTAGAAACGCTTGGAAGCACGACTGTAATTTGCAGCGACAAGACTGGTACTCTAACGAAAAATGAAATGACTGCCACAAGAATCCATACCGGGGACAGAACCATTGAGGTAACTGGCTCTGGTTATCGACCAAATGGAGAATTCTTGGAAGATGGTGAAACAATAGATCCTAAAGAGGATCCACAGCTTGGATTATTACTAAGAATCAGTGCCCTGAATAACGATTCACATATTCAACAACAAAACGGAAACTGGGTCTGTTTTGGAGACCCCACAGAGGGAGCCTTTGTAGTAGCAGCCGAAAAAGCTGGATTGGCTAACAAAGAGCTTAACGAAACCTACCCTCGTGTAAGCGAGATACCTTTTGACGCCACTAGGAAACGAATGACCACTGTCCATGAGACTCCTGAGGGTAAACTGGTTGCATATGTTAAGGGAGCACCAGAGATGGTGCTCGAGAGATCCGCTAAGATTCTCGACGATAAAGTAAGGGCGATAACTCAAGAAGACGTGGAGAAGAACCTGCAGGTAATGCAGGATATGGCTGAGAACGCTCTGAGGGTCCTAGCAATGGCGTATAAGGAGCTTCCAGATGGCTATGATATATCTTCACTTGAAGTTGATGAGGTCGAAGCAGAACTAACATACGTAGGTCTTATCGGTATGATTGACCCTGCTAGAGAAGAAGTTCCTGATGCCATAAGATTAGCACAGCAGGCTGGAATACGATCAGTAATGGTTACAGGCGATCACAAGATCACAGCGGTTGCTATCGCGAAAGAAATTGGTATACTCAGCGAGATGAGTGACCAGAAAGTACTTGAAGGTGCCGAGATCGAAAACCTCACTGATGACGAACTCGATGATACCATTGAGTTTGTTCGTGTATGTGCAAGGGTGAGTCCAGAGCATAAGATGCGTATCGCCCAGAGTTTGAAACGTCTTGGCCATGTGGTTGCAATGACTGGAGACGGTGTCAACGATGCCCCCGCGTTGAAAGCAGCTGACATCGGCGTTGCGATGGGTATCAAGGGAACAGATGTCACTAAAGAAGCAAGCGACATGGTTTTAG
Source organism: uncultured Candidatus Bathyarchaeia archaeon (assembly GCA_964559155.1). Classification (GTDB taxonomy): domain Archaea; phylum Thermoproteota; class Bathyarchaeia; order TCS64; family TCS64; genus RBG-16-57-9. The sequence continues at coordinate 3,575 of CAZLHA010000071.1, forward strand.
AGGATGATAACTTTGCTACTATTGTTAATGCAATTAAAGGTGGACGTGAGATCTATACCAATGTAACCAAGTATGTTCGTTTAATGCTAGCAGCAAACTTTGATGAATTTATTACAATCACCTTTGCAGTATCCCTCGGTCTTCCTCTCCCCTACCTGCCGATTCATATACTCTGGATCAATTTGGTAACAGATGGTATGCCTGCAGTTGCATTAAGTGTAGATCCGTCTGACCCAGATATAATGAAATATCCTCCTAGGGATCCAGAGGAAACCATATTACAGCGGTTTTGGAGGTTTATTATTTTAGCTGCTCTAATTGCATTTACCAGCAACTTCCTAGCCTTCTTCTATAGCTTCGTATCCATTTTGGAGAGAACTGCCAATTACGAATTAGCCGCAACGACAGCGCAGACCATGGCCTTCACTATGATGGTATTATTTGAGTTCTTCCTAGCTTATCAGTGTCGGAGTGAAACTAAGCACTTATTCCAACTAGGCTTGGAAGGATTGACTGGTAACAAGATGCTATTCGTTAGTGTAGTCATAAGTTTAGGTTTACAGCTTCTAATCCTCTACGTTCCCGCGCTCAATACAATATTCCACGTAGTTCCACTGACAGCTAAACAGTTCTTTATATGCTTGGCTGGAGGTCTAACTGCTTTCTTGATTTTACCGCAAAGGTTGATCCCAAAGAGACGATATATAGAAAATAACCGTTCATAATTCCTATTTTTCCCCTTAACTTTTTATATAGTACCCTACGTATTTAGCCGGAAGCTTAAAGGAGAAATCAAAAATGATAGAACCATGGTTATTAGCACCAGTCGCATCAATTATATCAATCTTGATAGGTATTTTCTTGTTTAATTATGTAAACTCAAAAGATGCAGGAACAGATCGCATGAAGGAAATTGCTGAATGGATACAAGAAGGCTCTAGGTCTTTCCTAAAGACCGAGTATAAGTATCTTGGTATATTTGCATTCGTAATGGCTGTTTTATTATCAATTGCTTTAGGAATTAAAATTGGAATCACGTTTATCTTTGGAACTATATTATCCGCCTTAGCTGGCGTGGTAGGAATGGAAATAGCTGTAAAGGCCAACGTAAGAACAGCAAACGCAGCAAAAAAGGGAGGCCTCAGTGAAGCCTTTACTATTGCCTTTAGGGGTGGAGCTGTTATGGGGTTGATGGTAGTCGGATTAGCCTTATTTGGCATAAGTATTATTTACTGGCTGACAAAAGATCCGGAGATTGTCTTAGGGATGAGTATAGGTGCCAGTACGCTCACACTTTTCATGAAGGCTGGAGGAGGTATATTCACCAAAACTGCGGACATAGCAGCAGACTTAGTTGGTAAAGTTGAGTTAAATATTCCTGAAGATGATCCAAGAAACCCCGCTGTAATTGCTGATAATGTGGGTGATAATGTTGGAGATTGTGCAGGATCAGGAGCGGATCTATTCGACTCATATGTAGCGGCTATTATGGCTGCCATGATATTGGGAGGGGCTTCTCAGATAACTTATCTTCAGACATTACCTCTGCTCTACGCCGGTCTAGGTATTATTGCCTCTATAATTGGGGTTGCTGTTGTACGTGTAGAAGAGGGCGACAATCCAGGCAAATCCCTCAATATGGGTACCTATGTCACTAGTATATCATTCATAGTACTAACTTATCTAGCAACTAGTTTTCTGAATTACGACATTAAGATTTGGTACTGTAACGTAATTGGACTATTAGCTGGGATAATTATTGGAATGACCTCTGATTACTATACTTCAATCGAACGAGATCCCGCTAAAAAGACTGCTGAAGCTTCACAGACAGGAGCTGCCATAAATATATTGACTGGTTTCTCCTATGGCTTAATCAGTTGTTTTCCCGCATTTCTAGGGATAGGAATTGGTTCAGCAGTAGCCTATTCAATATATGGAGTCTACGGAGTAGGTATTTCCGCAGTTGGAATGCTTAGCATCGCTGGAATTATAATCGCAGGCGACGCATATGGACCAATCGGTGATAACGCCAGAGGAATAGCCGAGTTGGCAAGTTTGGGGAACAGGGTCTTAGATCTCACCGATGAAATAGATGCTGCGGGGAACACTACAAAAGCAATAACTAAGGGTTTTGCGATCGGAGCAGCTGGACTTACTGCTATTGCATTATTAGCATCTTATCAAAAAGTTGTGCAGGATATTATCAATCAGACTATTAGCTTTGATCTGATGAACCCCTTGGTCATGATGGGGGTTTTCATCGGTATGAGTATACCTGTTATCTTCTCAGCGATGATCATGTTAGGTGTATCAAAAAACGCCTATAGAATGATTGAGGAGATCAGGAGACAATTCGACGAGATACCTGGCTTAATGGAAGGAACAGCCAAACCAGAATACGACACCTGTATTAGTATGGCTACTACTGGTGCACTACGTGAATTATTCCCGTTAATAATATTCAGCATACTTACTACGTTAGTAGTCGGTTTTGTCGCAGGAATTAGCGCTATTGCAGGATATCTGAGCGGAGCCATATTCAGTGGTTTCTTCTTAGCCATATTAATGGCCAATTCTGGTGGACTCTGGGATAACGCAAAGAAATACATAGAATCTGGATACTTTGGGGGCAAGGGCTCTGATGCCCATAAAGCGGCTGTAATTGGTGATACTGTAGGTGATCCCTTCAAGGACACTGCGGGGCCGTCATTGAACACGCTGGTAACTGTGATTTCTCAGATCGCATCACTATTTGCACCCTTGTTCATAATGTACGCGCTCCTAGGTCTTTGATATTTCCCTATACCTTTATTAATTTGAATCAATGTACTTTGATAGCCCATTAAGGAGAAAAACACAGTGTACAGACATCTCAGAGAAGCATGGAAAAAACCCGAGGAAAGCTACATCAAGGATTTGATGAAGCAGAGGGTAATAGTATGGAGAAAACAACCCTCTTCAGTAAAGTTAGATAAACCTACAAGACTTGATAGGGCTCGTGGTCTAGGTTATAAAGCCAAGCATGGTTTCCATGTTGTACGCACTCGGGTTCGCCGCGGTGGAAGAAGAAAACTAAGGCCTGTTCTGGGGCGGCGACAGAAGAGACTGGGTGTCAAGAAGTTTACACCAGCTAAGAGCAAGCAGCTTATCGCCGAGGAAAGGACTGCTCGTAAGTACCCGAACCTAGAGGTATTGAATAGTTACTGGGTTTGGGATGATGGACAGTACAAGTGGTATGAAGTTATTCTTGTTGATCCAAATCACCCTGCTATTAAAACTGATAAAGAAGTCGGCTGGATAGCCAACTAATTTTCTCAAAAAATTTTCTAATCGTAATTCATTCTAGCGTAGCTATCGTTCATAGGTTGTTTACCCAGTATCATAATCTCCACATCCATCTTGAGAATGAGGAAGAAATAGTTCACCAACCCAATCTTCTTGATTCTTCTTACACTATAGTTTATCTGCATATTTCCACTTAGCCTTACTTCCCCCTTCTTCCTGATCCTTTTTAATACATCCACATCATCCGCGTATGCAAGAGGTAAGTAACCTCCAATATCTAAGAACTCTGTTTTTCGGAAAGCCGAGTTAGCTCCACATAGATGGTATTGCCCGAATATGGACATAATCCTTAACATTAGGTTGGCTGCCTCAAAAAATGTCTTATAGACCATTATTTCGAGCCAGTTCATGTCTTTCCAGTCAAATGGCTTGAGGAAACCCGTAACCGCCACTACTTGGGGGTTCTCGAATTTCCGTAATATGGATGCAATCCATTTCTCATTGGGCTCACAGTCTGCATCGGTCGTAGCAACGATCCCGTATCTGGCTGCTTTGAAGCCATCGTTTCTAGCTCCTCCGATCCCCTCGCTCCTCTGTAATATTACTCTGTCAGCCAACCCAGAAGCGTATTCTCTTGTACGATCTCTGCTGTTTCCATCTACCACTATGATCTCTACCTTGTCTCTAGGTATAGTCTGGTTATTTAGTGCTTTGAGGCATCTAAGTATATTCTTTTCTTCATTGTATGTGGGTATGACCACGGATATCACTGGTTTATTCTCTCCACGCTTTTCTTTCCTGATAGAATGGCTTTATCCATGTTGTGATATTCCCATTCCCCGAATCTACCTATAGGTACTATATTATGTTCTAATAGATAATCATGAATGATCTTTACGTTATTTTGGTGATTTAGGTCATAGATTACGTATGCGTATTTGAATTCTCTAGTCTCACATACTTCAAATTTATCATCCTCGTTAATCAAATCTGTCTTTATCAGGTCTCTCAGGACCCTTTTCTTTGTCTCTTCAAGATCCCTTAACTGGTTCCTGTATGTTACTTCCACCAGTATGCTACTTCTATCTTCAGGTGTTGTATTTTGGCTAAAGTTCATTGGGAAGCTTATCCTGTTGAAGATGAATTCTGGCTCAGGGTAGTAGATCCAGTGTTTATTCGTTAAGTCTGGGCGTTTTACTCCAATCATCACGCATATGAGACTGTTGTACACCAGTTTCTGGGCTGCTTCCTGTACTGCATCTGGGACACCATCCATGTATTTAATGATCTCCGGGAGGGGGATGGATGAGATAACTTTTTCCGATTCAATAATATTTTCCACGCCATCCTTAATATATCGGGTCTCCACGCCGCTATTACTTGGATTGAAACAAATTGCCTCAGCACCGAGCTTAACAGATGTGTTCTCCGCTAGGCTCTCAGGTAGTGCCTGTATGCCTTCTTTTTCAGGGTACCAGAACTCGGCGTTGGGGCCATACTCCATGGGTTGTGGGTTTTTTGCTCCCTTCTTTATATCATCTACACTTGGTGATGGTACTCTGCTCTCTATCCATTTCGTGTTCAGCTTTTCTAGGGGGTATTTCCAAATTTTCTCGTTGTAAGGCACCATATAGTGTTCAGCTATTCCCGGGCCCATAGTTGCCTGGATCCAATCGTAAAAGTTCTCGGGCTGTAAGCTGGGTTTGTTGATGACCCCCTTGATGCATTCCTTTTTGGTTTTCTCTGGTAACGGGTAGAGGTTTGCCTCGAAGGGGTATCTGACGTAGGTACTCTGCAGATAGATATAGGCTCGGCGGTTCTGGACATGAAGGTTACCTGCTAGTAGTTTATGGAATAGGTCTCGTGTGTACTGGTCTCTAGTGAAGAGGATGTGGGGAGCGTAGTCGAAAATGTAGCCGTTAATTTTGGTGCTCCTACAGAGCCCCCCCACATTTTTTTCTTTTTCCAGTAACGTATAGTCTTCTTTTAGATGGTATGCTGCGCTAAGCCCCGAGAGCCCAGCACCTACTATCGTGATCATTGGTTTTGTTTAGGTGTTAAATGCGTATAATATAACCATATCGCAAGCGATATGGAACAGAGGGATCCTAGTTATTGAAATAATTGATTAGCTTTTCAGCCACTATGGTACTGTTTCCCCTTTGGGCTTCAACGCTTCCAGCGCCAATATGAGGTGTACAGATAACCTCAACTCTGGATATCAGCTTTTCATCCGGGTTGGGCTCCTTTTCGAAGACATCCAGCGCCGCTCCCTGCACTTTACCTGAGTCTAGCTCCTTTTTGAGTGCGGTTTCATCTATTACGCCGCCTCTTGCAGCATTGATGATGTAGACTCCTTTTCTCATCTTGTTGAATTCCTCTGTGCTGATCATGTGCTTGGTCTGGGGTAGTAGTGGTACGTGTACTGTGATGAAGTGACTATCATTTAGTAACGTATCAAGGTCCACTGCCTCTGCTTCTATCTCATCGATATACTTCTTCACCCTGTCCATGGCCACATCATATGCTATAACACGCATACCTAGGCATTTGGCCTTCTTCCCCAACGTATAACCTATTCTACCGAACCCAATGATGCCCAGAGTCTTACCCTCTATCTCAAATCCTGTTAACTTTTTCTTCTCCCATCGTCCTTGCTTCATACCAATGTTTGCTTTGGCGATGTTACGGGCCATGTTGAACATCATGCCGATCACCAGCTCCGCTACGGCGTTACATGGTGCCTCTGGGCTGTTAAAGATCTCAATGTTTTTCGCCTCAGCATACTCTAGATTAATGTTATCTAGACCTACTCCTGCTCGCGCTATGGCTTTGAGTTTCTCAGCTGCGTCCAGCACCTCTTTGCTGACTTTGGTGCGGCTTCTAACAACTATGGCATCGTATTCGCCAATCGCCTCTATGAGTTCTTCACTGGTTATCTCTGTCTCCAAGTCTACTGTGAAACCAGCTTTCCTAAGCATCTGGACGCCGTCTTTGTGTATGGGATCGCATACTAGGATCTTTACCAAATTTTATTATCTCCTTGATTGAGTTGATACTATCTGAATTATATCGTTCTCTTCTAAGATATATGTATCCCCAAGCCTCTTTTTACTGCGTGCGTCCACAGCGTGTATAAACCCCTCTGCTAATTCGGTGTGTATGAGTCCAGCGAATTTCTTTGCCGTGGTTCCTCTGGGAACCAAATAGCAGTCTGGTAGTACTTGACCCTGGTGGTTGGTGAGTTTATCTGAGTCCTCCACTGGATACACTGTGATCATATCCAACAAGGTGAAGAATGCCATATTGAGTACCTCCTGTAGTCCTGTTCCACCATACTTCTTGAAGACCTTCTTCCTGATTCTCTCCAGTGCTGCTAGTTGACTCTTGTTGAGCTTTTCAGGGTTATTGATCTTGAAGTCCTTATCACCGGGGGTGTAATCTACTAGTCCTGTTTCAGCTGCTCTTCTGAGGGCTAATTCTGCTTCAGCGCAGGTGGGTACAACCATATACCCGGCTTCCTTGATTCGTTCAACATTCTCCTCGGCGCCGTCTCTATCGGCTTTGTTTGCGGCTACTATGAGGGGTTTGCTGACTTTTCTTAGGTTTACTATGAAATTGTTGAATTCTTCTTCTGTCCAGTTTGCGCTGTTGTATCCGTCGATGCCAGACTGGTTTACCGCCTCATTGATCTGGAATCT
>CAZLHA010000071.1:10573-12113 GCA_964559155.1 uncultured Candidatus Bathyarchaeia archaeon
ATCTGTTTATCCCTAGGCCAGTTAGTTTAATCTCCAGATGTTTGGCTATGTGCTCTTTCACCGTCTGTGCTGTTCGACTTATCTTATCCCAGTCTTTCTTTACTAGGGCTTTTAGCCATTGGTCAAACTCGTTCTCAAACATCTGGACGTCTTCGATGGGATCGTGGGTCAGGGGGTCACAGACTTGTCCATTGATGTCGGTGCAGCCTGACGCGTCTGCTACCACGATCAATGCGTCTGCTCTGCGCACCTCGTCTAGGAACTGGTTTCCTAGGCCTTTGCCCATGTGGGCGCCGGGGATTAAGCCGGGTGTGTCGATGAGGTCCACTGGTATGAGTCTTACTCCATCGATGCATGCGCTGTTCTGGGGATCGTCTTGTACGTCTAGTTCTTTGCAGACACATGGGGTTCTAACGTAGGCGACGCCCATGTCGGCTTTTATTGTGGTGAATGGGAATCCCGCTATCTCCACTGGTTTCAATGTGGCAGCTCCGAAGAAGGTGCTCTTACCTACATTGGCTTTGCCCACTAGTCCCACGATTTTTGCTATCCTTTTTTCCTCCTCAAATCTTCGTTTCTTGGTGGACTCGGTGGCTTATGAGTATTGGCTCAACGCGTCTCACAGAACAAATACTATTTAGGTTTCTAAAAATATCTGACTTAGGTGCCCGACTAGTGGTACGACTTTATTTAGTGAGTTTTATAGGTTCATTAATATTGATCCTGTTAATATTAGGGCAACTCCACCAATTTGTATTGGAGTAAGTCGATCACCCAGTATTACATAGCTTAGAATCACCGTTACAATGGGGGCTGATCTAGCTAATAGTACTGTATAAGATACCTCACCAGCCTTCAAGGCATAGTAATAAGCAAAATGCCCCAGTAAGCCAGCGCAGATACCTTCAGCAAGTATCAACCCAGCTGAACGTCTATCCATTTCCCAGACCCCCTGAATCTGTCCCGATACAAGCAGCACTATTAACAGGATTATGCTTATCCCAAAACTTCTTATGGAGATAGCTAAAATAGGGCTAATCTTTTCTAATCCTAGTTTCCCGAATATAGGGGCTATCCCCCAGAACATTACCGCCAATAACAGGTACGCTAGTACTTCCATATTATCACGTTTAATCTAATAGAAGCTAAGAATATTAGTAATTGGGTGGGGTCTAGTATCCTCTGAGTACTAATCGTCCTACGTTGATTATTATCATGAGGAACATCAAGCCTGCTACTAGGCTGAATATGTGTGGAGCGTTCATCATATTTGCTGTGCGCATAAAGAATAACAAGAATACCAGCGCTATGATGGAGACGATTATACCTTTAATCCGATACATATCAGAAAGATCCCCAGTAGCTCAGATATAAATTATCTATTTTCCAGAAAAGTTAGCCTTCTCTCTCATAATAGCCCGGGTCTTTTTTCTTCCCAAAGCTTCTGAGACCTTCTTTCTCTAACTGGTTACAGAGTTTCTCTGCCTCTTCAATGGTGATCTCTTCTCTGTTCCTCATGTATTCAATTATTTCAAGAGCT
>CAZLHA010000072.1:0-12065 GCA_964559155.1 uncultured Candidatus Bathyarchaeia archaeon
AAACTAGATACCTTATCAATAATCCTATTTGTCTAGTTAATCTCTGATCTAGGTTTGGGTTTTTCTGAAGTCTGGAAACGATCCTTCCTATTAGATAATTCACACCTGATGATAGGGTTAATACGAATATGATCTGTAACCCTAGGGGGGCCCATTTACTGAGGTTATCCATTAATTGAACAGTATCTATCATCACATGCTCAACAAGCCCCCCGATAAATAAGATTTAACCTTCACTTGTAAATTTAGCCGAAGAGAAAAGACGTCTCAATTGGTTCCCCTAGATAAAAACTATAGGCTACGGAGTTATCTTGCATTGTTACTGGTGTAAAAGATTGGAAGGATGTGAAAGATGTGGCAAATGCTGCAGTAATCTAAGAGGGGGTGATAAAAAAAACGGATTAACCCTCTTTCCAGATGAGATTCTCCTCTTCCCCGAACAAACCATCAAACCCCATATGGCCAAAGGGACCAATACACCTACAATAATCTTCACCTACCAACATACAGAAAACGTCTGCGTCCATCTAGAAAATAATCTTTGTAATATCTACAAGAAAAGACCATTGATGTGCCGTAGTTTCCCAGTAAAAATAGGGCCACATGGACTCAGATTCTCTCCTGGGTGTAAAGCTGTGTTGAATAATCTGAGGAACTCTAGTAAAATTGATAGAAAACAGTCTGAGATCCAGGCAGCTCTGAAGATAGCGGAGCTATTATATGATTTCCATAACAGCTTTGAGGATAATGAAGTTAAATTGAATTATAACCTTGTTACTGATTCTTGGGAGAAAAAATAGTGTTAAATTTCAATCTTTAACACCTTATGAATCTATGTGTTATATTTCTAGAATTCTTATATTACGTGACACATCCAAAGATGTGGTGAGAAGATGTACAGGCAACAGAGAACAATAGCCCTCCTAGCCTGTACCATACTTGGTGTATTACTGCTATCCTATTCCATATACTCTCTTAATCAGGTGCCACCACTTAACAAATTTGAGCGCCCCGATATTCCTTTTGACTTTCCAGACATGGATATTCCCATTAACCCTGAGCAGACCCGCCTCGAAATCCCGGAAACAGATATCGGAAACACTTCATCAAATCCTCTTCTAAAAATAGATGGTCAGCCAAACACTCAATATCTACGTCTTCAAACCTATGATGACTACTACAGTGGTACTTGGGATAACTCACTAACCCAATCAATGACATATAACGGAGAATCATTAGACCTAGACGTAAATCTCTGGACCGATTATAGTCAATATAATATCACTATAACTCCCCTTGCTGACACAACAGGTTACATTCCTACCCCACAAAATCCCGTGCATCTTAACTTGAGTGACCAAACTCAATTCTTTGAAGATGCACAAATATTCCAGACTCAGAGTACTCTTGGTGCATACGAGATAGAATACATTCTCTATGAGTACAGTGATTCCCTCATGAACGCCTCAAAGGTTGAGGAAATACCACAATACCTTGAGGTACCTGATTACCTACATGAGGATATACATAACCTTGCTGAGGAGATTACAAGGAATACGACCACAGATTATGAGGCAATACTAGCGTTAGAAGATTATCTCGAATCCTATTACGCGTATAATCTGTCGGCTGCTGCCCCCCCATCAGGGGTTGATCCCCTTGAATATTTCCTGTTCGAATCTGGTGAAGGCGTATGCAGTCATTTTAACACGGCTCTCGTTATGTTAGCTCGTAGCCTTGGGTTCTCCGCCCGACTTGTAGGTGGATACTATATTGACCCTTACGCTCCCCTTCAGAACGTTTACCCCATTCAGACCCATGCTTTTACCGAGATACCTTTCAAAGATCTTGGGTGGATTATTTTCGATGCCACCCCTTCAGGGGATATTAGTGATATGATTAACGAGATCCCGGATCTTAACCTAACCGACGGAGAGAATCTCTTTGATGATCTGGATTTTGATTATCCCGATGAATCACAGATCTCACGTGAAAGGGTTTTCAGAATATATGGTATTACTGGCTCCGAATACCTACGTGACGGAGTGGGAGAGCATTATAATGGTTCTTGGTACTCGACCTCAGGTCTGGGCATTAATTATGATGGACAGGTCATCAAAAACCATGTCACCGAATATACCTCTATTGAGGAGTACAACTATGTAATAGAACCCAGTAATGGATTCAACACTAGTATCCCTGGTCCCCAAAATCCGGTGCAAATAGAAGCATATGATCCTTTAACTTATTACCCAGATCAGAAAATCTTCAAAACAAATACAACTGTAGTTACTCCTTACGGAGTAATCAGCAATCAATACGCTTTCTCAGATACAGATCTATCCCGCGCAGATACTTATGTAGTTGAATCATATTTACAGATCCCTGATGATCTGAAGTCAAGAATCAAACCCATGGCTGAGCAGATCACAATTTATGACTCAACCCCATACGCTAAGATGCAGTCACTAACCGGATACCTTACGGCGAATTATGCCTATAATCAGTCAGCCTCAGATCCTCCCCTTGGTACAGATCCGGTCATCTGGTTCATTGAATATGAGAAAGAAGGAGTTTGCACTGATTATGCATTTGCGTTAACCTTGTTAGCTAGGAGTATAGGTATCCCTGCGAGACTTGTAACAGGGTGGCTTGTGAACCCGGAAGCTGAGGTACAGGATGTTGGGGCTCTTCAAGCTCATGCCTACACTGAGGTGTTATTTGATGACTTGGGTTGGATAGTTTTTGATGCGACCCCGATCTCGGGTCCTCAGGTTAATGAGAGCAGTGGATTGATTCCCTCTTTTACCAATATTACATATCAAAATGAAGTGGTATCTGTCGGTGGAGAGTTTACTGTAGCAGGTAATGTTGTTGATAACTCAGGGGATCCTGTTGACGCTCTTGATGTTCTGGTGTATCTTAAACAAGATAAAGAAGAGTCAGGGGTTTTAGCTGGTCGAGGAGTTGTCTCAGTTGGTTTTTATAACATCTCATGCACGTTCCCTGTTAGCCTCCCGGGAGGTGAATATATGGTCGATGTGCATACTCTGGGTGATGACACCTACATGGATTCTTGGAGTGATCCCCCCTTGGTGGCATATGCCGAGACAAGTTTCCTAGTGGAAGCCCCCCGATTAGTGGTATCCGGTAAACCATATGAGGTGACTGCAACTCTGGTGCACTCAAACACGAACAAATCAATTCCCCATACTCCGTGCCAAATAGACGTAGGATCAACGACATTCAATCGGATAACCGATGCTAGTGGACGAGTCACGTTCACCACTTCATCCCCCGAGGGAGTGATCGAAGTCACCTTCAGCTGGGACGGAACTGAATACACTTACGGCTCATCAACTACACTGGAGATAGTTTCAAAACCATATCAGATCACCCTCCCTCCGGAGACAGAGGTAACCCGAGGAAGGGGATCAATTATTCACGGTAAGGTACACCTAAATGATGTTCCAGGTATCAATGAGCCGGTTACCCTTAGTTTTCTGGGTAAGGAGACAAGTACTGTAACTAGTGAAGATGGAGAATTCTTCATAACCCAAAACATCCCCTATGATACCCCCTTGGGTCTAACCCCCCTACGTATCACGATCCCGAGTATCGATATTACAGAGAACTCTTTCGCACATGTTAAATCCCAGACCTCTCTTGAACTTCTGTCACCTGGATCAGCTCAGGGAGGCAAGAGATCAGATGTTACGGTAAAACTCACGGATGATAATGGTCAACCAATAACCAGTCAAATGATCAACCTAACATATATTAGAGGTAATCAAACATACTCAAAATCTGTTCAGACTGACTTACTTGGAGAAGTAGAGACTAGTATAATACTACCAGAGATTAAGGGCCCTTTAACCCTTCGAGCATACTACGATGGATACAGTGACTATTTATCTTCCTCCACCAGTCAGGTGATCAATATTCTAACGCCTAACTCTTTCCCATTAATACCTTTACTAGCCTTAGTGCTTCTTACTGGTGGTATAGTTGGATTATATTATCTTAGAGACCAGAGGCTGGAGACCTTGGATGAGGCGTTGCCTGAGGTGGTAGAATCAAATAGTTCTTCAAGGCTTTCCCTGGCTCTGCCAGAGATAGAAAATGGCTTACCTCCCGTATGGAACACGGAGCCACTTCTCTTTGAAGGGAAAATGGTTTCCATTGAGGGTGCACCCATATCTGGGGAGAATTTGAAGTTTTCAGTGGGAGACACGGAGTTATACTCAGGTAATACCGATGAAGATGGGGTAGTGTCTTTCACCACGCGTCTTGATAAAGGGGTAAATGAGTTAACTATCACAAATGAATCAGAGCGCCTCCAAACCAGTCTTAAAATCAAGATCGTTGAATACCGAGAGGAGATTATTAAACTCTTCAATAACCGCTTCAAGGAAGCAAAAGAACGGTTTGAGCGAATAAACGATAACTATACGGCACGGGAACTATATAATTATCTAAAGGAAAAAACTCCCGTTGAAGCCTATGACTACCTCAAGGAACTTGTATTCTTGTTTGAGGAAGCAAACTACAGTCTACATGTGATAAACAGGGGGCATTATACTATGTTCTATAAGTCAATGAAATCTTATAAGGAGGCATTGGATGGAGAAATCAGTTAAGGCGATAGCTACTCCCACGCTAGCGTATCTTTTATCCATCATTCTCACTGTATGGTTCCTTATTCTTCAGAAAACCATTATTCCCCTGAATATACTGGGTTTCGAGTTCCAATTAGACCTGAGTTTTCTGGGTTTACCTTTATTAACACTGCTCTTACTGCGTTATCTCTCACTGCTCGTTGATCATTTCCTTGTTGGAGATATCATTGAGCCATTATCCGAGGGTCTCAGTACTTTGAGTATTACGTGTGCCCTGTTTTTCCTGTCCGATTGGTCTGTTGTACCTGTATGGGTTAAGCCCATAGTTTCATTCCTATTCTATGCCTCCATATTATCAACTGTACATAAGATAGTCTCCATCACAGTAAGTGATATCAATTATCTATTTGAACCAGTGCTAACGAGTATATATATACTCATAGTCGGTTATCTGGGTAGTCAGACTTGGATTAACCTCTACCCTGCATTAGAGACAACAATACAGAATACCCCAAATATGGGTGTTTTTTCATTACTTCTCAGAGCTGGCTTAGCTGAACCTGTAAACAATATTATTATCCTCGCAACGGCGTTAACATCTGTTATGGCTCTTACAGGCTTGGGGGCCAATAACCCGAATAGTTATCTGCGTTATCTTAGCTCCACTGTTGGGGAGGAACTGCCCCGTGTTGCGTTATTCAACTTTGCTGTACTGTACTATCTTTTCTTCATCCGACATTTCTTATTTGAGTTAAGCGGTATTAACCCACAGTTCCTCATGGTGGGGGAATGGGTTCTCATCTGTGCTGTTTTCTACTTAGGATACAGGAACCTCAAGGATTACGCTGAAAAGAGTTTGGTCCGACAGGATATAACCGGTACTTGGAGTAAGCATATTCAGGAAGTTGAGACCAACAGCGATCCCAAGCTGGTATATCTCTCCAAACTTTTGGAGGGATTCGTAGATTACGGTCGAAGAGACGAGTTAATCACACATCTTACTCTTTTACTCTATGAGTCTGATACGCCCACCAGTCAGATAACCCAAATAATTGGATTACTAACTAACTATGAGGACACTAAGCCTCCGCGGATAGGTTTCCCGTGGCAGATAGAGAATAATCGTCGCTTTAACCAGCAGAGGAGGAAACAAGTGGTAAACACTGTTTTAGCCTCCATAGATTTGGGTTAGCTCTGGTAGACTGTCTTTCCTTCTATTATTGTCCTCTCGATGGATATGTCTTTGATCTTCTCCGGGTCCACAGTCAGAATATCTTCCCCTAGCACCACCATGTCAGCTAGTTTCCCCTCTTCTATACTCCCAAGCTTATCCTCATCGAGTTGCTGGTACGCTGAGTACGTTGTGTATAACTTTAAGGCCTCTTTCACGGATATTTTCTGGCTCTGGCCTATTGGTTTACCTGTTTTTGTCCGCCTATTAACCAAACCATGTATAGCCATTAAAGGTGGATATGGCGCACAAGGGTGATCACTGTGAGCTGCGATCTTCACATCAGCATCTAGGAAGGATCTGGCTGCAAACATTCTCTCCAATCGTTTCTCCCCGAAAGCCGGTATTAGTTTATCCCCGTGGTAGTATACATATGGACCGAATATGGTGGGTAATATATCCAAATCTTTGATGCGTTCCACTAACTCTGGTGTAATAACCGTACAGTGGATGTCTCTGTTACGGGGATCCTCACGTGGATACTTTCTCTGGGCTTCCTCCATTATATCCAGATACATGGCTATGGCTCTATCCCCGTTGGCGTGAGCCGATATCCTGTACCCTTGTTTGTATGCATTCATTATTGTCTTGGTAGCGATTTCTCTCGTAGTGGCCATCACGCCATAGAAACCAGGCTTGTTGATATATTCCTCCGTAACTGCAGCTGTTCTAGCTGATATTGCTCCATCGAAGAAGAATTTTAACCCACAGACTCTAATCCAGTCATCTCCTAAGCCACGGTAAATCCCCAATTTCTCTAACTCCGGGAATAGATCGATTCCCACATCCATTCTCACTCTGATGGGTAGTTTTCCAGCGTTCTTCAGGTCCAACGCGGCACGGATCTGTGGCTTTTCAACAGTATCGTATACACATGTGAGTCCAACAGATGCGCATTCTTCTAGGATCTCCCGACCTCCTTGTAATGATTGTTTCCGTGATGGTATCGTAACCTCTTCTGGAAGTATCATATCTATTGCTTTCTCGTGGAGTCCCCCTGTTAATTCACCCTTTTGGTCGCGGTCAAATTTTCCGCCAACAGGGTCCTCGCTCTCTTTGGTCACTCCAGCTAGTTCAAAGGCTTTGCTATTAGCCATACTAAAATGGCCGCCTACAGTCGAAATTATTATTGGATGTTCTGTACTTGCTTCATCTAGTTCCCAACGGGTTGGGTGTCTTTTCTCCTCAAGCTTGCTATCATCTTCCTGATATCCTAGTACCCATTCACCTTTGGGTGTGTTCTCTGCTCTTTTCCTCAGCTTATTCACTAGATCATTGATGGAGTGTACCCCCGCTTCCTCGCTAAGATCCACATTGAGTCTTCTCTGTGCGCCAACTGCTAACATATGGCAGTGACTATCAATCAAGCCAGGAATCACGGTTTTACCCTTTAGATCCACTACCTCAGTATCATCACCGATTAGACTCTTAACCTCCTCCTCTTTTTCTACCTTGATAAACTGCAACCGCCCTAGAAATGGTATCCTCTTCATCCATGGTCACAATTTTCCCGTTAAAATATACACTATCCGCCTTCATTCTACTATCCCTCATCTTCTCTATAAGTTCCAATCCTAAATATTATATTCCCATGGATTAAAGGCAAACTATGTCTAATCACTCAGAAATCCGTGAGTTGGAGAAGAAGTATGTTTATGGTACATGGAGATATGAGAATACGTGGAATCCTGTTATCGTAGACGGCGGGAGTGGATGCTACTTTACTGACGTTGACGGAAAACGTTATTTTGATCTTTCATCCCAGCTAATGTGCAGCAACTTGGGCCACAGCAACCAAGCGATTAAAGACGCCATAATTGAACAAACGAAGAAGATATGCTACGCGGCACCTGGATTTGGGACGAAAGTTGCGGCGGAGTTAGGTAAGTTATTGGCGGAGATCACTCCTGAGTCTTTATCTAAGAGTTATCTAACGATTGGTGGGGCTGAGGCAAACGAGGCGGCTCTCCAGATAGCTAGACTCTACACAAAGAGGGGTAAATTCATCAGCAGATTCAGGTCGTATCATGGATCAAGTAGTGGCGCTGTGGCGTTAACCGGTGATCCGCGTACACATAACGCTGTGGGAGTTGCAGGGGTTGTCCGCGCCCCGGATTGTTATTGTTACAGGTGTCCTTTTGGGTTAGAGTACCCTGTATGTGGTGTTCAGTGCACTGAGTATGTTGATGAGATCATAAAGATGGAGCGTCCAAGTACCGTAGCAGGGGTAGTCATTGAGCCCATAGTTGGGAGTAACGGCATACTGGTACCTCCTGATGAATATATTCCAAGGCTCCGCGAGATTTGTGACGAGAACGATGTACTCTTAATAGCTGACGAGGTTATGGCTGGCTTTGGAAGAACAGGTAAATTATTCTCTATGGAGCACTGGGATGTGGTCCCAGATATTATGAGTATGGCTAAAGGTATCTCGGGAGCTTATCTACCCGTAGGTGCAACAATAACCAGTAAAAAGATAGCTGATTACTTCGATCAACCGGAAAACCTATTCAGTCACGGCCAGACGTACGCGATGCACCCGATGGCATGCGCCTCAGCAATAGCCGCCATAAACGAGTATAAGGAAAAGAAGCTTGTTGAAAACGCTGCAAAGATGGGTAAGGTCTTGGGTAAACGTTTGAAGGAGCTTAAAGAGAACCATAAATCCGTGGGAGATGTCCGTGGAAAAGGCTTGTTCTGGGGCGTGGAATTGGTTAAGGATCGCGAGACCAAGGAACCCTTCGCGGAGAGAAAAGACAAATTCCAGCCAACCATCTTAAAGAAGATAAGCTCAGAGATGATGAAGAAAGGCGTCTATCTCGTGAATGTTATCAACACCTTCTTGGTGGCTCCCCCGTTGGTAGTCACTAGAGAGGAGATAGACGAATCCATAGATGTCTTTGATGAAGCGTTAAAGATAGCTGATAAGGAAACCAACTAGTCTCCATTTATTTCTCTCAGCTTTTTTATATTTCTGATTTTTCTTTTAGCAAGTCTTTCAAAGGTCTCAGGAACCCCGGGTAAGAGATTGCCGCTGTTAGAAGCTACGTCATGGCAGAACTTGATGATGGTTTCCTCGTTAACTATCATCGTCCTAACGGATTCCTTTAGACTACCTTCTGGTTCATGAAGCACGTAATATTCGGGTTGCAACGGATTCATTTGAAACCCTACTTCAAAGGCATCTGTTACGCCTTCCCTGTAAGCTCTCTGACCCCTCTCCATGTGTCTCATACATTCTTTAGCCAGATTATTGAAGTCCTCATCATGCTCAGAGTGTTTCTCAGCTAGTAAAGAGTATAGGTTGGATTGTTGTTCCTCAATCTCTTTATGTTTTCTGAGGATTTGGCTTGTGGTCTTCACCTATGGCCACCGTTGGATAACTACCTTATTCTCGGTGAAGAACTCAATCGCATCCCTGCCCTGTCCATGGAGATCACCAAAAAAGCTGTCCTTCATACCACTAAAAGGAAAGAACGCCATCGGCGCAGCAGTGCCAATGTTAACTCCAATATTACCACATTCTACCTCGTACTGGAATCTTCGTCCACTCTTACCGCTGTCTGTGAAAATACTGGCAGCGTTACCATAATTAGATTTGTTTATGATCTCTATGGCTTCGTCAAGGGTTTCCATCCTCATAACACTCATCACAGGTCCGAATATCTCCTCCTTCCCGATGCTCATATCTGGATCTACTTGTTCGAATATGGATGGTCCGAGGAAACAATCTTCCGGATAACCTGATAAGTCATATTCTCTCCCATCGAGTATGAGGTCTGCCCCCTCTTCTAAGCCTTTTTCTATGTAACCCATTACTCTATCTTTCCTGTGTTTAGCTTGTAATGGTCCCATCTGGATGCCTTCCTCCAAACCGTACCCCATTTTGATTCTGGAAGCAGCCTTCTTGATTCTCTCCAATGTATCATTAACCCACCGCTCGTCTTCTTCCACGAACATTAGATTTGCTCCAGCTAGGCATCTCTGACCTGTGTTACCAAAGAAGCTGGATAGTAGGGAGGATATGGTTGAATCAAGATGGGCGTCAGGCATAACCACTAGGTGATTTTTAGCTCCACATTGGGCCTGCACTCTTTTTCCATGAGCAGCAGCTTCCTTATAGATAATATCTCTACCGATGTGCGTTGACCCCACGAAGCTTATTCCCTTTATCTTTGGGTTGGAAATGACCTCTTGGACCGGTGCAATGTTTCCATTAACCATATTGATTACGCCTGGTGGGAACCCTGCTTCATCCACTAATTCCATGAATTTCATCATGCTTAGAGGAGTCCATGGACTGGGCTTGATTATGTATGTGTTTCCTGTCGCAACGGCCGTGGGTACAAACCATAATGGGACCATGAAGGGGAAGTTGAAGGGCGCGATACACGCGAAAACACCTAAAGGCTGCTTGATGAGTATCTCATCTATTCCACGGCTTATATCCTCAAGATTATACCCCATCATAAGGCTAGGTATACCCGAAGCGATCTCTACGTTCTCGATACCGCGCCTTATCTCCCCCCTAGATTCATCGATTATCTTCCCATGCTCCATTGTGCAGACCCTTGCCAGGGTCTCAAAGTTCTCCTCTAAAAGTTCCTTAAGTCTGAAGAAATATCTTGCCCGGGTTAGTGGAGTAGTGCGTCTCCAGCTGTGGAAAGCATCAACTGCTGCATCGACAGCTGCTTTCACATCCTCCGCTGAACCCTCTGTGTTCTCCGCGATTTTCTCCATCTTGGCTGGATTAATTATATCCCTATAATCACTGGACTCTGATTCAACCCATTCGCCATCAATATAGTTCTGGACCTTTACAGATTCTTTAATCGGTTCTTCTAAAACTACCAACTATTTCACCATAAACGCCAACATCATTGGCTCTTATACTATACTTTTATAGTAAGAGGTATTTAACAGAACCCAATAAAACTGGATGATATGAAGGTTTAACATATCTTAATACTCCATACAGTTAAAACTCTTAAAAATAATAGGAGGCTAAGCCATGCAACTACAGGAACTTAAGGAGATCACCGATAGGATACTAGACACTATACAGACGTATTTCGTAGGAGACCGTGAACTATTACAGAAAGTACTTGCTACGAGCCTAGCCAACGGTCATATATTATTCGAGGATAATCCCGGTCTCGGGAAGACCTTGCTCGCCAAGGTCTTCGCCAAAGCAACGGGCTGTGAGTGGAGCCGTATCCAGTTTACACCAGATTTGATGCCATCTGATATCACTGGCACCAAGGTGTGGCGAATGAATACAGGAGAGTTTAGCTTGGAAAAAGGACCCGTATTCACTCATATTCTGTTGGCTGATGAGATAAACAGAAGTCCTCCTAAGGTTCAATCCGCTTTACTAGAGTGTATGGAGGAGAGACAGGTAACCATTGAAGGAGAGACTCATAGTCTTGAGCGTCCTTTCTTCGTTATCGCTACCCAGAACCCCATAGAGCTAGAGGGAACATATCCATTACCGGAAGCACAGCTGGATAGATTCCTCATAAAACTATCAACAGGATACGTATCAGACGAAGACGCAGAGGTCCAGATACTTAAACGAAGATCTGCTTGGGGCCAGGATGACCCCACCGAACAGATCGAGAGCGTTACAACCGAGGAAGAATTCCGTTTGATGCAGGAGCTTATCGAGCGAGAAATCTATGTTGATGATCAGATCTATCTTTACATCTCAAGGATTGTTAGAGCCACACGGGAGAGCCCCTACGTGGATGTGGGCGCTAGTCCAAGAGGGGGATTAAGTCTTTTCAAGGTATCAAAAGCTAATGCAGCGATAAATGGAAGAGACTATGTGATACCGGATGATGTGAAGTTATACGCCGTTAATGCACTGGCTCACAGATTAATAATGAAACTAGAGTACGCTCTGGAAGACAAGATAACCCCGGGAAGCATAATAGAGGAGATCCTTGACCAAGTAGAGGCTCCCAAGGAGATAATACGCAGGTAATCGATATTGCTTACAGGTGACCCCCTGAAACTAGTAGTAAGCGCCCTGGGATTTATTCTCACGGGCATGTTCACAGGGAACACCATACTCATGTCTCTGGGCTTAATCACCCTGATATTCACCTATACGGCATTAGATGTGCAACCACCCAGTGGTCTCCAGTATCAGCCTCCTCCTGAATCCCTTATCGCATACGTCGATGATGAATTGGAGATAACTCACCGTGTAA
>CAZLHA010000073.1:0-11994 GCA_964559155.1 uncultured Candidatus Bathyarchaeia archaeon
GATAATCAACAACGAGAGACTAGTAGCCGCTGGAAAAACTGCCTCAATGATAGGCCACGACCTCAGAACCCCACTACAGAACATTAAAAACCTGACCTATCTCCTCCAGAAAAAATTCGACGACCCACTACTCGCCAAGCTAGAAAACCAAGTCACCTACAGTGTAGAGTTGTTGAAGAGATTTGAGGACAAAACCAAGACAACACAAATAGACCCCATGAAACACACAGTGCATAACCTACTGGAGAAAGCAGTAGCCACATACGACTTCAGAGAGAACATATCAGTAATAAAAAGCATACAACCCGACATACCACCCGTATGGATCGATGAATTCCAGTTTAGAAGAGTCTTAATCAACCTGATAAACAACGCGGTACAAGCCATGCCAGAAGGCGGGAAACTAGCATTAACCGCAGAAGTGGAGAAAAACATGATGATAATCAGCGTATCAGATACGGGGAAGGGAATAACAGAGGAAAACCTTGAGAAGATATTCGAACCATTCTACACCACGAAAAGCAGAGGCATAGGACTAGGACTCTCATTCTGCCGAAGAATAGTAGAAGCACATAACGGGACCATAGAGGCAATCTCAGAACAAGGCATAGGAACCACAATAAACATACTCTTACCATTAAATCAGAAAAGAAAAGAAGAAAACAACGCGAAACCATATATAGGAAAAAATACAACCAAGCCAACCTAACAAAAACCATGATCTAAATCTAACCCTAACAACAGTATAAACATCCCTAACCTTAACTTAAAACATTTATACTCATAAATATAACATGTTTAAACCAGTTTACAATAAAAGAAGGGAGAAAAATGAAGAAAAAACATGGAATAGGGAAATCCCTGATAAAACTCGCTAGACCCAGGAAAAGCATGCTATTCGCCTTCACAGCCAGTGCGGCCTTAGGCGCCATAATAGCAGGAAACGGCCTCCCGCCCCTGAAACCAACAATACTAGCCATATTATCAACCCTCTTCATAACACTCGCAACATACATCTATAATGACGTAATAGACGCGGACATGGATAGGGAATCAAAGAGCAGTAACAAGGAAAATAGGCCACTGGCAAAAGAGGAGGTCCCCCAAAGAGATGCATACACTATCATTGCAGTAAGTAGTATACTTGGAGTCGGTATAGCCTGGCACATAAACACTATAACCTTCACCATCGCAACCCTCTTCTGGGCACTTTTCATGATGTACAGCTTCCCACCTGTACGATTCAAAAGAATGTTCATAATCAAGTCCCTAGTCACCGCCATAGGACCAGCACTAACCCTACTAGTGGGAATGACTTCCATACACAACACACTAACACCCCTAGGGCTATACACGGCCTTCGTGCAGTGGATATTCCTATTCAGCATACTACCCAGTATAGCTGACAGTTTTGACATCGAGGAAGACACAAAATACGGGATGAAAACACTGGCCATGGTCCTCAGCTGGAAGAAAAAAGCAAGAATGCTCATGTTCGCACCAGCATTCGCCACAGCCATGAGCATAGGAGCTTGCATCATCTTCAACTTAAACCTGGTCTGGCCAGTCCTCAGCGCAGTGACAAGCCTACTATACATCAATGAGATAAGAAAAGTATCAACGGAATACGATGAAGACATGGTATGGAATATCAGAAAATTAGCTTTCATCTACTATGACTTAAACCTCATCTACGTACTACTAGGCACCATAAACCTGATAACTCTACTACCTTAAACCTACTCCAATGTACTTAACCGGTCTAGAAACCTCCGGATAAAGTACCCAACCCCAATTGACACATACGCGTATAAACACGCATACCCAATACTTTCTAATAGACTCACACAAAAGCAGTGAGGAATATACTACTAGGTTTTATGGAACACAATTATATACCAAAAATACACATCAACAAAATAGGAAAAACAGCCTAGCGAATACACTGAAAACAAATAGAGAAGGTAATAACCCGAGAGAGAAAAATACTCTGACCAATCACTAGGGTTGACGGAAACAAAGCGTTACCTAGTAGATACACCAAAGAGGTATCAGCAGTCATAGAAAAACCAATTAAACCAAACCACCCACGATATAACCATAACTAGACCAGCCAAGAGCCGAGAAAAACCTAGTCTACTAACTAATTTTATATAACCTAACACTAAATAATATCTGGTTTCCCCCTCATTTCCAAATTGTTCACCCACGAGAATGATTGGAGGGGGAAACCCCAGAGAATCACCCAGAAAACAACCTAAGGTAGAAAAAGAACCCCAGAACAATAAACCCCGTTAACACATCTAGAACTCAATGAAGAACTAGTTTATGTCATAATGCCTCAACACCCTTATAGCTCTCAACGTGTTCCATCTACTAGGTTTACCCGGTTTCTCCATCTCGAAATGAGAGGCTTGAATTCCCCAGTTAAGCGTGTTATTAAACACAAGTAAAACCATACAACAAGTTCCTTCGATAGTTAAACACTAAATCTAGCTATTTTATATTGAAAAAGTACACTAATATAAGCAATAGATATGTTAGTGAAATAATATTCTCTATAAACATCAATCATTAAGTACAAACAGTAATCACAAATAAATACCCTAACTATATAAAAACAATAAAAAGCGGACATATATATGTCCACACCAAAAAAAGATCAGTGTTTCTTATATTCAAGAAACCAAGTATTAACATGAGGATAAGATTGTACACAGCCGAAATAAGCAGAGGAAACCCAACCTGTTTCATATTTCTAATAGACCAATCAGGATCAATGGAAGACCCCTTCGGCGGCGAAGCCGAAGGAAGCAAAGCACACGCAGTAGCTGACGCAATAAACAGACTACTACAAAACCTAGTGCTAAGGTGCGCCAAAGCAGAAGGAGTAAGAGACTACTTCCACGTAGGAGTAATCGGCTACGGACTAAAAGTAGGACCAGCCTTCGAAGGAGAACTAGGAGGAGAAGACCTAGTACCCATCAGCCAGATAGGAGACAACCCCCTAACCATAGAGGAAAGAACTCAAAAGACACCAGACGGAGCCGGAGGAATAATCGAACAAGAAATAAAATTCCCCATATGGTTCAAACCAGTAGCAAAAGGCCCCACACCCATGAAAAAAGCCCTAAAAAAAGCAGAAAACATACTAACTAACTGGCTAATAGAACACCCTGACTGTTACCCACCTATAGTAATAAACATAAGCGACGGGGAACCCACTGACGGTGACCCATCCAACGTAGCGCAAAACATAATGGAACTAGAGAGCAGCGACGGAAACGCACTACTACTTAATCTACACCTATCAAGCAGCCAAGCAAACCCCATAGAATTCCCAGACACAAAAGAAGCACTACCAGACGAATTCGCCCGACTATTATACGATATGTCAAGTTTACTACCCGAAAAGATAAGAAACGAAGCAGAAAGCGAGGGCTTCGAAGTATCAGAAGAATCAAGAGGATTCATCTTCAACTCAGACATAGTGCAAGTAATACAATTCATAGACATAGGAACCCGAGCAACAAACCTAAGATAAACTGACACTATCATGAAGCTAACCTCCACTATTTTTACAACACCCAAAAAGGGCGGCCACTTCTCCGAGAATGAAGACTATTACTTCCCAAAAGAACCCATAATAAAAAGAGACCACCACTCAGTAGCCATCTCAGACGGAGCAAGCGAAGGCTTCATGAGCAGACTATGGAGCAAAGTACTAACCATCTGCTACGTCAACTGGGACACCACCGAAGTCAACATACCCGAATACATAAACTTCTGCATAGAGATATACGAGAACCAGAAACAAAAATACCTCAAAAAAAGAGAAACGGAAAATAAGCCCTTAAAATGGTTTGAGGAAAACCTCATGACCAAAGGCAGCTTTGCAACCCTACTAGGAATAAGCTTCGTGGACTCATCAGCAAAAGGTGGACACTGGAAATCCTACAACATAGGAGACAGTTGCCTAGTACAACTCAGAGAAAACATAATCACTATCTTCCCCCAAATGAACGCCTCCAGCTTCACAAACAACCCAAACCTAATCTCAACCAACCAATACTACAACAAAAATATACAAACCCAGATAAAAACCGGTGAATGGCTATACGGTGATACATTCTACCTTATGACAGACGCCATAGCAAACTGGTTCCACCGAGAAATAGAACAAGAAAGAAAACCCTGGACCATAATAGACCAATTCATAGAAAAAAACAAGCACGGTCTAAACCAATTCATAGCATATCTACGAGAAACAAAAAAACTGAAAAACGATGATGTAACCATCGCCAGGGTACAAATCCATGAGGACTAGGTTATGCCCCAACCTACTCTCCAAGAGTACCAAGAAGCCATACAACGAACCGATTTATGCTTCCAAGACAAAGACCTTAAAAACGGGAAAACAGTTCCAGGCGTATTCGGGTTACCAAAAGTAATATCCGGTGGATTCGCCGGAGTATTCCAGGTAAAGAAAAACGGGAAAAGCTACGCCGCCCGATGCTTCCTAAAAGACGTGGAGGACATAGAGACACGCTACAAAGCCATCTACGATTTCTTTCACAGAAAAAGAATCAAATGCATAATCAGATTCCAGTACATCGACCAAGGAATCAAAGTCAAAGGAAAATGGTACCCAATACTAAAAATGGAGTGGTTAGAAGGCCAAACCCTATCAAGATACATCGAAAAAAACCATGACAAACCAGAAGCCATGGAAGAAATGACCCAGAAATTCATGAGACTCGTAAATGAATTAAAAAAACGGGGAATAAGCCACGGAGACCTGCACGATCAGAACATAATGGTCAATGATAGCGAACTAAAACTAATCGACTACGACGCCATGTACGTACCCGAACTCAAAAACCATACCAGCAGCGAAATCGGACACACAAACTACCAACACCCCGAGAGAACCCTCAAAGATTACGGTCCACACCTAGACCACTTCAGCGAATGGGTAATATACACCTCACTCAAAGCACTCGCAAAAAACCCAAAACTCTGGGAGATCCTAGACGGAGGAGACCAGTGTCTACTCTTCAGAAACCGTGACTATAAAGACCCACAGAACTCTAAAGCCTTCAAGGCGCTGGAAAAAAGCAACAACAGGGAACTAGAAACACTAGTAGAGACCCTCAAAAACGCCATCTATACCCCTAGACTAGAGGACATCCCATCAATACAGGACATAGAAAAAATTAGGGAAAAACAAGACAATGAGACTATAGACATAACGGTAAATCTAGAAAAACTAGATATAAGCCACCAAAGCCGAGACAATTCATGGATCTGGGACAACAAACAACCAGAACAACAAGCCTTCACAGGAAACCATAAAATCGGACGAGAAACCCTCATACTAACCCTACTATACATCCTCATAATAGAGACCATATACATCACACAAACAATACCCTCCAACCAGATTAGACTAGTAGCCACAGGCATCCCAATACTAGCAACCATCTCCTTCATCGATTACCATAACCAGGAAAAAGTAAAACAACGACGCAATCAAAAAAATAGACTGAGAAAACTAGAGATCCTGAAAAAGGAAAAAAATGCAAAACTAGAGGAAAAAAACAGCCAAGCAGAAAAACTTAGACAAACAACAAAAAAGAAAATAGACACGATAATAGAAGAAATACTATCACTCAACAACCAAAAAAACCTAAAACAAAGGAAAACAGAAGCCAAACAATGGAACAATCTAAGAGAAATACAGTACAAAAAAGAAAGACTGGACAAAGAAAAACAAAAAGAACGCCAAACACTACTACAAACCAAACAAGAAAAACACCTCGCAAATAAGTTAAAAGAACACAGAGTAGTCACCTCCAGAATAACGGGCATCAGCATAATCAAACGATTCCTGCTCTCACGTAACGGCGTAAAAACGGCAGCCGATTTCAATGAAATAAGAACCATTAATTCACTCCTAGCCGGAAAAGGTGCAAGGTTCCATTTCAGGAAGGGAAAAACGATTTCAATCTGGTGGCTAGACACTGGACAAATAAACTCACTCAGAAACTGGAGAAACAAGCTGGTTAAAAAACATGAAAAAACCCTGCCAAACAAGCTAAACAAACAAGAAAAAAATGCATTAGATAAAAAATACCGTGACCTGGAGGACAGCTTCAAAACAATTGAGGAACAAATGAAAAACGTTATACAGATCGAGAAGAAAAAAATCGAGAAACAGTTCCATACTCAGGTGGAAAACCATAGAACGGATATACAGCAACTAAAAGAGAATTATAGACAACAACTAGGCATCCTTGAAAAAGAAGTAGATAAAATAAACAAGGAACGGGATAGAATAAACTGGGAGATCAACATTGTTAAACATCAGTTAAAAGGATATAATGAAATAACATTCATTAACTATATCAAGAAAATACTAACAAACTAACCTAAAAGCAATGAAACATTAATAAAATAAAAAACCCAGACAAAATACACCTCCAAAGATATTAGTCTACAGAATTGAATATCCCTTAAAGGTTATTTTTCAGACTCCACTTGCATAAAGATCAACTATTTTTTAGAAAATAAAGGTATAATCCACGAAAATGGCGTGTTCACCTCAAGTTATCGAGGACTGGTACAAGACACTAATCCAATAGCTGGAATATAGTCCTCATAGACACGGATTAATTACAAAACAACACTAAATGGGTTATCTATGAATAAAAAATAACCGCTTATAGAGCGATACACATATTACAAGATGCTTAGAATATAAAACATAGATAACACTCAATGTATTATCATACAACACAAAAGCTTCGAGAGATGAAAAATGGAGATCTCAGACATCCCACCAGAACTAATAAATCAAATACCAATCAGCGTAAGCGTCCACGTAGATAACAAAGTTGTATATGCAAATAACAAATGTCTGAATATCTCCGGATACTCTAACATGGAAGCAATACAAGGAGTATCCTTCACTCAACATATTCTCCCAGAACATAGAAAAAAAATAATGAAAAAATTAGCCAAAGGCGAAAACCAGATCAACAATATCAAGATAAAAGACAACAATGGCAAGACTCGTTACCTCAATATTAACATCATGAAAGCAACTTGGCATGGTGAACCAGCTACAATCCAGTTCTCTTACGACATAACTGATCAAACACTTATGAGGAAAAATCTAGAAAAAACCAAAAAAAGATTACTTACAATACACAGATACACAGTCAAGATTAGAGAAGCATACACCATTGACGAAGTAGCTGAGAAAATGCTGGAAACTATACAAGAATTGTTAGAAACCGAGATATGCAGTATCAGTCTAATCAGAGGAAATCAATTAATTTTCAAATATCAGAGCACAGAGAGTAGAATAAACACACTAAGCCTAGATACACCAAGCGTAACAACACGTGCAGCTAGAACAGGACAAACCCAGAGAGTAGCCGACATTATACAGGAGCCCAGCTATATAGACTGGACAGATAGGCAAATAAGATCTGAACTAGCCGTGCCAATAAAACAAGGCCAAGAAACAGTTGGCGTAATAAATATTGAGAGCGAGACACCTGAAAGATACAGAGAAGAAGATCAAAATCTTGTAGAAATATTAGCAGACTATTTTGCTTCAGAGCTTGAGAAAATAGAATACGTAAAACAGGTTGAACAACTTGAGAGAAATCGATCAAAAGAGCTCCTAAAAGGAATTAACCGAGTAACTAAAATGGTGAAACACGACCTTAGAGGACCCATGTCGGTTATAAAGAACAGTGCTTACTTATTGAAAACAAACCACGGAGATAATGAAGAACTTGCAGAGCAAATAAATGATAGCCTTAACAGAATAAACACTATAATAAACGACATAGGGAAACAAACCTTAACAGGAGAATTAACAAAGGTACCAAAAGATATTGTCGCTCTAACAAAAAATATTCTAAAAACATGCATCATACCTGAAAAAATTGAGGTCAAAACAGATTACAGCCAAGACGTTCTATACGTAAATCTCGACGCGGCTAAATACAGGCGCGCAGTAGAGAATCTTGTTAATAACGCTGTTGAATCCATGCCAGATGGAGGCAAACTATACATCAAAGTCTCAACCAAGAGTAACCAAGTTATAACAAGGATAAAGGACACAGGCGTCGGTATACCCATAGAAGAACAAGAAAAAATATTCCACCCATACTATACAACAAAAGACACGGGAATGGGTCTCGGACTTCATATTGTTAAGCAAATAATCGAAGCACATGAAGGTACAATAAGTCTAAATTCAATCATTGGAGAAGGCACAGAGTTCACAATAAAAATCCCTCTAAGTTAACATCCCTTGTAACTAAAACGCCAAACCAGTTTCTATAATGTATTTCTGTGTAAAAAACATCAGCACCAGCGCTAGTTCCAGCACAGCGTAAATCTTATTCTCAAGCCCATACTCATAATAATACAAGAAGAATCTATCACAAAACTCAGATACAGATATCTCTCCGCTAGTTAGCTTATTCGATGATACTTATATATCCTAGAAACTAGTTAGGTATATGTAGGTTTATCTTAAAGGCAACCATTTTCTCAAGAACAGTAAATAGTTTAGCTATCCTATTATTTCTATTATCTTCATTAACACGATATAACAGAATCCCAGAAACAAGACACCACCGGTAACATCAACCCATCTCCTACGAGGTCTATAAAGAGCAGAAACAGCAAAATGAATAACCGTAAACAAGCTATAATAGACCTCTAAACGGTCCTCACCCAACGCAGACAAAACCACCACTGTGAACAAGAAAGCCCCTGTCTGAACTCCTAGATATACCCGGTTCTTATCCACGATCTATCACCCTAAACCTTGCGGTAACGCCTTGAGCGTCTGTTGATTCACCGAGGAAACCTACGAGGCTATCAAATACACTGGTCAGTACAGATCCAGCTACGTTTAGAGTCAAGCCTCCCATACACAGCTTCATCCGAGGAAAATCTCCACCCGGCCCCGGATCCAGTATCTTAACCACCACCGTATCCCCCCCGTCTTCACGCCCCGTATACCGGAACGCGCTTCAAGGTAATCCAAAAGCAACGCCGTCAAAGCATCCTCCACACCAGCTTTATCCCCTAAACTAGCCAAATCTATGAGCTCAGATCCCAGTGGGAAAACAACCAGATAATACTGAAAAAAGAATACATGAACGCCTTAAAACTATATAAAGAAAAGATAAATTTTTACGTCCTATCAAGGTCAAACATTGGCATATTAAACATCAGAAACAATACCGGGTAAGAACAAAGCATACTCCAAACCACAGTAAAGGTCTCGGAAGACCAAAATAACTACATAGAACTCAGGGAAAAAAGAGTAAACCTATACGAGTTTCCTCTATGAGATGCATTAACCCAGAAAGGGACTGAATATAGTATTTACCCAAATAAAACGCTAGAATCAAGATATATCTGATCTAAACCGTATTATTCTGCTACCAATTTAGAACAGTAAATACAGTTACTGTTCTTGTAGAAAGACTATACCTTTTGGCACAGGAACCACCCGTAAGGCTTCAGCCACAAGATCTTTAACCTCAACATCTTCAGCCCGTGCCGTACTAGTCAATTCTAACCGATGAGATAATACACTAATAGCTAGATGCTTAACATCATCCGGTAACACATGGCCCCTCCCATGAATCAGGGATAATGCTCGTGACCCCTTCATTAACCATATAGAAGCCCGTGTGCTCGGCCCCATTAGAACGGAGGGATTCCCTCTAAGCCAGATAACTAGATCCACGATGTACCTTCTTACCCGTTCATGAACATACACATCCTGAACCATTTCACTCAATTTCACTATAGTCTCAGGCTCAACGATCCTATCAACCTTAACAGCTTCTATCCTATCGATATCATTCAATACCTTTAACTCAACAATATCCTCAGGATAGTTCAGATCGACTTTAAACCCAAAGCGATCCAGTTGGACATCGGTTAATACATAAGTACCTGTACCACTAAAAGGAACTTGAGTAGCCAAGACCATAAATGGCTCCGGTGCAGACAACGATTCACCCTCAATGGTAACCTGTCGCTCCTGCATAACCTCTAGGAAAGCCGACTGCACCTTAGGGCTTGCACGGTTCAACTCATCAACAAGTAAAACATTACAGAAAATTGGGCCCTTTTTGAGTTCCCACTCATTGCTCTTCTGATTATAGACATTTACACCGATGACATCAGCAGGTAATAAATCTGGAGTCATCTGAACTCTCTTAAAATCACCGCCAATCGCTTGAGCAAAAGTCTTTGCCAACGTAGTCTTACCTATACCAGCCGGTCCCTCAATTAATACATGTCCACCTGAGAGCATAGCTGCAAGCAAGATATCCACTACATCCTCGTAACCCACTACAACACGGGCAACCTCTTCCTTAATCGCCGTCAGATTATCCTGTACCTCGTTGATATCCATCTTAATGATCTCTCTGTTGCTCACTGATCCACTTTAACTGTTCTTTATTCCAATCCGGATGCGTTTTTAAGACTTCCTCAACTGGATCAAGCGCTTCATCTTCATCAATAGTAATCCGTAGCTTGAATACGAAAAAAACTAGTAGCAAAGCCACACCATATCTTATCTCTACTATATTCAAGATGCTATAAATATCCAGGAGCCACCATTTGAACGCTAATAACTGCGTCGGATAACTATGCCCCACGTCAATCAAACATCGACCACGTACAAAATCTAACAAGAAACCCCGATTTTCACCCCGGGTAATCATACTATTTAACCAGATACTACTATCAGATATCACCACCAACCGGCCTTCACCCAAACGTATGCCTGCAACGACTGGAAAGCCTCCTGTCTCTAAACCACCCGTACTACTATTTGTGTAACTAAGAGGAGTACTACGAATCAAGACATGGGCAGCATCACCGGGCACCAATACAGTGCCATAATTGAACACAACCTCATTTGTCTCATAAAAACTAAAGTTAAGCAAGCGAGGAAACTCTGGACGAGGATCAAAAAACACACCATCCCTTAGCAAATCACCACTAAAACGAGTCTCCAAACTTAATCCCCTAAGTAAATCATTACCAGACCCAAAATCGTCAAGCAAGACCACACGTCCGCCATCTCTAAGATAATTCCTTAACACTTTTACATATTCCTCGCTAAAACCACGGCTAGGACCAACAATGAACAATGTACTATTAACAGGATTAACCCCATGCAGGTCCTCAACACTCCTGACGCGCACTGGATTAACCAAGACATAAAACTCACTTAAACCGTTCCAACCCGGGTTCTCTACCCACAGATCATCTAAGGCAGGATAAACACTAGAAACAGTCACAACAAAAATCACAGCTAAGGTTAAACCCGCTATAATCTCCTTTAGCCTCAATCCTCATCCTCCTTTAACCCAGCAACCAGTACCTCAACCTCATCCAACTCAGCCTCATAGGGCTTATCATAAAGCCACCGCTCATAACGAGACACAAGTTCACTGAATAAACCACCCATCCGGTCACCTAATCCATCAAGAACTCGGCTAAGATACTCTCTGAGTGTATCACTAGGCTTCATAGATACACCTGTTAAGGCTTCAACAAATCTCAACGCGGCCAAGAACAATCCACCGAAACCACCCTTAGTCATTGCGGATTCACTTACAGGCATAGAAACGGGTTTTAAGACAGGTTCATCCAAAGACTCTGTATCACCGGATCTACTATTAAGGTAACGCTTTAAGTAAACGCCACCAGTACCCAGCAAACCAAGACTAAACATGATTACTACTGTGTTGACAACGTAGAAAGAACCAGAGACAACCCCATCATTGATCCAGGGTTCGTCGGGCTCCGCAACAAGTCTCCAACCATAATCGCCCCCAAGACGCCATAAAGGAACATACAAACGCACCGACCCAGAGCCACTTTGAGAATAATCCAACCCAACATCGTCCCTACCCGAAACCCTTACTCGAC
>CAZLHA010000074.1:0-11934 GCA_964559155.1 uncultured Candidatus Bathyarchaeia archaeon
ACTGTATGAGCAGTATGCCCCTCAAGCTCGTTGACCTTAAAGTACATCTTCATATATTCTTGACTGAAATCGCCTGTGATAGCTGCTAATGTGGTCTCAAAGACCCTGCCATCTACCTTCTCTGGATCGTCGCTGGGGGTCTCTCCTACTTTGGTCCCGCCGAAGTACTGTGGAAGAATGATATCATACCATTCTTTGCGACGCCATTTGTCCCTTGTTGCTCTGGACAATTTTTCATTTTCTCTCCTAGTTCAGTGACACGTACATACAGCCCAATAATATATAGGTTTTGACAAAATTCAACCAAGAAAACGATAATTACCGGAAAATATAGTGAAACAGTATGATCTTAACGATAATAGTTAACAATGCCGCTTAGGGGATTGAGAAAACATGGAACGCAATCAGATTAGCATACACTTTTATCTAATCTGCGATAGGAAAGCACAATGCTTCTTAATGGGAGACTCCGTAGCCGCCGCCAAGACGGGACAGAAAACCCCAGACGGCTACTACAACATGGAGAAGATGATAAAAGCACTCATAAGAAAAGGCGCACAGGTAAAAGTATGCGGCAACTGCATAGACGCCCGCGGACTAACACCCACAGAGCTAGTGAAAGGCGTAGAAAGGGGCAGCATGAAGATTATGGCAACCTAGGTAAAATCGAGCAATAGGGGCTCTTTCTAAATCTCTTCTAATGTTTCTTCAGCTGCCTGGATACAGCTGAGAAGATCATCTAGAGTGGACACCAAACTGCCGATACTTCTCTCCGAGTCAACCTCTAACAATAACTTGTTTTTATCCAAAGTTACGATTATATGTATACCATCTGGAGCATCAATATTATCAGGAGTAATAGCCTTCTGAATAGCTCTAGCCGTCTTCTTATTCCTGTAGCTAAACTCTATTCTAGTTTTACTGCTGGTATCAAGCATAACGAAACATGACTCCCCGTGATTTATAGCCATATTCCTTAAGCAAGTATCTCGGCTACTAATCGGTTAACCTCTTCAAGGAAAGCATGCTCATTTTTCATAGAAATATATGCACCTGCGGCAATATCATGTCCACCGCCGCCCCCTTCAACAGTCTCGGCTGCATCTTGCATTATCCGTCCCATGTGGATTCCCTGTTCCACTAGTTCCTCGATTCCTCGTGCTGAGACTTTGAGCTGTTCATCTTCGCTGTAAGCTGTCGCTATTATTGGCTTCTTTTTCTTTAATATGCCCTGGCTGAGAAGTATACCTGATACTACGCCTATTACCGTATCATTCACATGGTCCTCGGCTCTGATAACATAGATATTATCCCACTCCTCCACACGTTCATTCAATTGAACCCAGTCAAGAGCCTCCCCTATGCTCTTACGATATAACTCAAGCGTCTCATGAGCCTCAGATAATGCTTCGTTTCTATCCCCGAGGGCTACGCTGAGGCCTACCCCCTGTTTATTCATCCTACCGCATGCATTTAACAGGCTACCGTATTCTCTACCGCTTCTCAGAGGTGTGCTGGGCTCTTCAAGTTTGAATGTGTATATTGTTCCGATCAACTGGTGTATTGAGTCGGAGTCACAGCCATTGTTCACCATATGATTGCTCAAGGCGCTGAATAGGTGTGTTATCTCCGTATCCTCTAAGTCCGCTAGAGCCCGTAGGTTGTCCCCATTTATGATCTCTATACCTATTTGCTTAAGGAAAGCGACACAGTTACTCTCATTTCCGCTAAGACCCGGGATATATGGAATAGTGGTGTACGCTATGGCTTTAGCCAGTGGACGGGTCTCGTACCCGTAGAAAACTAGTCCCACTCTCTTCTCCAGTAAATGTTTCTCCTCTGCCTCTGCCTCAATAATCTTGTTTAACCCGATAAGGGATTTTCTCTCTCCCTTATCCTGCTGATCTCCGAGGGCACCCAGTAAACCGAGACACGCAAGATCCTTGTTTTCCGGATCTATTGCCTTCGCAAAGAAATAACAGACCCCTGAGGCAGCTATGTCTCTGGCTCCGTCAATGTCATGAAGCATGGGGTTAATATGCACTATATTAGGGCCATCGTATTCCATGGGAAGATGATGATCGAAAACAATGATATCCTGTTTCAACGACTCATGGATTATATCAAGATACCCACTACCAAAATCACTGAATACTATTAGACTTGGTTTCTCTTTAACAAGTCGAGCAATCAATTTATCATCTAATTTTTTCTCACTACTTATCTTAAAACGGGCGCCGCTGCGAAGAGCTACACTTGCTAGGATTCCGCCGCTGCTCAACCCATCTGCGTCGTTATGTGTAACGAATCGAATAAAAGAATCATCTTTAACATGTTTCTTAAATAATGAGACCGCTTCTTGAAAAGAGTTAAAAAAATCCTCTTCAGGCATCGCTGGATCTAGATGTTAACTATTTGACCGCGATAATGCCAGTCTCTGGGAAGTCTTCCCTTTTTCTTATAATACTTTGTAAGCCTGTAGATCATGCTCTCAGTAAGAATAAGCCCACGTTTGTTACTGTAATCCTTGGGGTTTCGCTCCATGTGTCTCCGGAGTCTTGTAGCTTTAATCATTAAATCATATAGATCCTGTGGAACATCTGCGGCTAATCCCGCTTCCTCCAGTATCTTTCTTATTCCGTATCCTACGATGGGCTTTACTAGTGGTACTCCGTGCTCGTCTCTGAGAATGTTACCGATCTGTGACTGGGATTTACCTTCACGTGCGAGGTTAATTACTAGTGCCTTTACCTCGTCAGGCTGATATACGACCCAGTTTGGGGGTCTCTTGCTAACTGGTCTTGTACTACGACCGCCGCCCCTCATTGAGGATAGTTTTCCTACCAATTCTGTTTTCTCCGGATGCTCTAGTCTTACACTCAAGACTCTTATTAAATCTTTATCCTTTCCTTCACTTTTCATGGTTTTTTTAAAACCAGATCCCAAATACTGGATTAATCATGGCTCGACTTGTATTGAACTGGCTGAAAAAGGGTCTTTTTTTTTCAAAACAATAGCTACACTGAGCCAATTCTAGTTCTGTACAGGGCGCTTGACTTCGAGGTGGTATAGATGAATCGATTCATACACTCTAACCTTAAAAACAGATGCGAAGTAAACATTGATTACGAACATAAAAATTGTTATTTCTTAACAATCCATAAACATCATAACTGTACGCCGAAGATAAAAGAACTAATCTAGTGAGGGATATGCAAGTACAAGGTGTCATGACAAAGGATCTCATAAAAATATCATCTGAAAACACCATAGAAAATGCTGCATTACTCATGACGAGATACGGTATAAGCAGCCTGATAGTGGATAATGATACTCGGGTAGTAGGGATATTAACTGAGAGAGATGTCCTTACTCGCGTTGTGGCGTGTGGAATCAACCCGAGGGAGATAAAAGTAAAATCTGTAATGACTTCGGATCTAATCACAATTGATCGAGGTGCTACAGTAGATGAGGCAAGTCAGCTTATGCTTAAAAACCGGATAAAGAAACTGCCCATAACCGACCCGAAAACAGGTAAAATCTTAGGAATACTATCCCTCACCGATATAGCCCTTGTAAGACCACAATTAATCAAGAAGATGAAAGTCCTTGAATCAGAGGAGAAAAATGTCCATAAACTCGTTAAGAAACCGGAAAGTCAGTGTCTTGAATTAAAAGCTAGTCTAAGATACAACTCTAGAAGACATTGCTTAGACAACGACTTAGAGTTTAACTGCTTAAAGACTATCTGCGCATTTTTAAACGCTGATGGTGGTGATCTATTAATCGGGGTAAATGACCGTAATTACGTGGTCGGCTTAAAACCCGATTATAGTACATTTCATAAGAAGAATCGTGACGCCTTTGAGGATTATCTAGTTAACCAGATATCTCATAAAATTGGAGACAGGTATCTTCAGTTCATAGACATAACCTTTCCACGTGCTTATGGGCATGAGATATGCAGAGTAAACGTAAAACCTTCAACCGAGCCCACCTTCTTTAACCACAAAGGTCGACAATACTTCTATGTCAGAACTGGAAACGGGTCGCGTCCATTCAACATCGAGGACTCCGTAAGATACATGATCGAAAAATGGCCAGATTTGACATGCAGTGAT
This sequence comes from uncultured Candidatus Bathyarchaeia archaeon, assembly GCA_964559155.1. Taxonomy (GTDB): domain Archaea; phylum Thermoproteota; class Bathyarchaeia; order TCS64; family TCS64; genus RBG-16-57-9. The sequence goes on from CAZLHA010000074.1 coordinate 4,122, forward strand.
TTTACTGCTCAACCAGCCACTCAGCCAGCTTCCTGAAAGCCCTAGCCCTGTGACTGATTTCAGCTTTCTCCTCGGCGCTCATCTCCGCAAAGGTCCTACCATCCCCCTCTTCGGGAATAAAGATGGGGTCGTAACCGAAACCATTGCTTCCCCTCTCCTCATGGCTAATCTCTCCTTTAACCTCTCCTCTGAATGTAACGGAGATATCCCCGTCTCGGAAAGCCACGGCTGAGAGGTATCTTGCACTGCGCTTTTTCTCATCCTCCATTAACTTGAGGATACCTTCATTGCTTATAGTTCTCAACGCGTAACTACTGTACGGCCCAGGGAAACCAAAGTATTTGTCAATGTATAGCCCAGCGTCCTCTATTAGAATCGGGATATCCACATCAAGCACTTTGAGACTGTACTCGGCTATCAACTCTGGGTCATCCGCCTGTATCTCTACCCTCTCGATATTCAGTCTCTCAAGTTCGATACCGTATTCCTCCATTACTTCCTTTGCCTCAGCGTACTTGTGGTCGCTGCTGGTTCCCATCCAGATCTTAATCCTTCTCAATGTAACGCCCTCTCTTGGATACTTCCACCATGCGGTCTAGGGCTTCCTCAGCCTTATCCTCCATGGATCCCCTGTATCCTTCCATAAATGCTTCTATGAGCTTTTCCTGATACTCGAAATGTGTACTGGTTAACATCCTATTCATAAGATTCAAGTCCACACCTCGTTTCTCTACTTCGTAGTTAACCTCGCTTAAACCAAAATCGATGAACACAACCCTGTCACCTGACTTTATGATGTTACTGGTGGTAAGATCACCGTGAATTATCCCCGACTTATGTAACAACCCCGCATAATAGCCAATACGCTTGAAAAGAATAACTCTCTCTTTATCCTCTAAATGATCCACTAGATCCCTGATTTTTATCCCATCAATATATTCCATCACGATGACGCCTTTCTCGTTATCCACCTGATATAGAAGAGGAGTAGACACCCCATGATTCTTGGCTCTATGTATAATATCTGCCTCATGATTAGTGCGCGTCTTTCTCAGCTGATAATCCAGTTCAGGGTGCCTATACTTCTTAGGTTTACGTACCTTTTTTAAAGCCTTTAATCCGTTCCACTCGACAAGATAAAGATCTGCTTCTGCTCCCTTCGCTACTAGTCTCTCCACGGTATCTCCACCTGATCCATCCTCCAGTTAGGGTTCACATGACTGTTATCAATCGATGTAGCATAGCCTGCTTCATATGCGATCAAACCCGTCCAAGCTATCATGGCACCATTATCCGCCGCCAGTCTTATGGGCACCACATAAGGCGTAGCCCCATGATCCTCGGCGATATCCTTCACTATTCTTCCCAGTCTTTTATTCGCTGCTACTCCACCTGTTAACAATAGCTCCGGTTTACCTGTATGCGCTAGAGCTCTCTCAGTTATTTCGCCTAGCATCGCATAAGCTGTTTCCTGTAGGCTAAAACATAGATCCTCTATACGATGGGTCCCTGTCTCTAGTTCCCCTGTCACCGATGTTAATAATCCACTGTAGCTAAGATCCATCCCCTTAACAATGTAGGGCAAAGGTATCAGCTTATCACCTTGATTTGCCTTGCGTTCTATATCTGGTCCACCCGGATACTCTAAACCGGCTGCCCGGGCAAAGGTATCCAGACAGTTACCAATAGCGATATCAAGGGTCTCACCGAAAATACGATACCTACCAGACTCATATCCACTGACAATTGTGTTTCCTCCTGAAACATAGAGTGTAAGTGGATCATCTGCCCCGGTTGCCATCCTACCTATCTCTATATGAGCCACACAGTGGTTCACTCCCACTAAAGGTTTTTCAAAGTAAGAAGCAAGCGCCCTTGCTCCGGTTGCCCCCGTTCGGAGACATGGTCCAAGCCCTGGGCCCTGTGCGAATGAGATTATATCCACTTCCCTCATCTGGATACCTGCTAGATTTAACGCTTCTTTGATGGCATCTCCCATGTTCTCGCTGTGATGTCTAGCCGCTTCTCTGGGGTGAATACCCCCCTCAGCGGGGACATGCACTTTAATGTAGTTGGCCAACACCTCATGCTCACTGGATACGATACCAATGCCAAGGTTATCAGCTGTGGATTCAATTCCCAGAGATATCAAATCACAGAACTTGAACAAAGACTAGATAAAAATCTATAGATTAGGTTAGAAAAAATAGGAAAACTTAGTCGACGTATATGGCGGGCCTATAGGGCTTGGATCTCTGGGCTCTATTAGCAGGGTCCTCTATCCATGGATCCGATTCGGCTCCGATGGCTACTTCAACGCCTATCTGTCCTTCTATGAAGTTTATGGCATCTTGTAGTATCCCAACTTCATTGATTTGCCCCATCTGCAACCTTAGCTCACGTTTTCTATCAGGTAACTTGATGATCTCATCGATGATCTGTCTGACAAACTTGGGTACCTCTTTGGATCTTACCTTCATCTCTTCATCCTTGAATGATTCCCGTATCAGGTTGCCGATATCCAGTTCATCTCTCTTAGCCATCTCAAGGCCCTTCAAATATATCTTCCACTTCCAGCCGTCAGCCGTATAGAAGTGGATTTTCTCGGGGCTAATACCTGTGACTTGTGTGATCTTCTGAACATCTTCCATGCTTGTCTGGATGATCTGCTCCATCTCCTCGCTTTCTTTATCTACGAGTTTCTCATCCACCTCTGGCCACTCCGCAAAGGAAACAAATCCCTCGCCGTTCATCATCTCCCATATCTCCTCACAGAGATGTGGCGTGAATGGCGCTAACATTCTAACTTGGGTGTCCAGTACCTGCCACTCTACGTATTTTATGCCCTCGCTGCGTTCAGGGTCAGCTCTGTAGTGGTCCACTCTTTTCCTGTACCAGTCCATGTCCCCGTTCAGGTTGTATAAAGCTGAATGAATAGTCTTTCTGACCTTCAACTCCTCCATGGCTTCATTAGCCTCAGCGATGTGTCCCTGTAGCTTACTAAGCATCCATTTATCGATACCACTCAGGTTCTCATTACTTCCTCTTCCTTGTTCGATGATCTCCTGGGCTTTATTATAGAATCTCTCCAGGTTTTCACTCATATTTTTTGCTAGGTCTGGGCTAAAGTCCGCGTCTTTTAGTGGCTCTGCTGTTATCATTAGGCTCAGTCTCAGGGGGTCGGCTCCGAACATCTCGATGGCGTTAATCAATGGGATGATGTTATTGAGACTCTTGCTCATCTTGCTTCCCTCCATTAGAACCGATCCATTCACCACTATTCCTTTGGGCCATTGTTCTCTTGGCCAGATGCCTTCATGGCAGAATAACATGTAGGTCAGGTGGTTGCTGATCAAATCTCTTCCGCTGTGTCTGGTATCCATTGGGTAGAAGTAGTTGAACTCTTTGTTCAGTTCCCTGAGTTTTTCTTCTGATATACTCGTTGACTCGGCGATGTCTTCTAAGTCACCTTCTCCTAGAAATACATAATCCCAGAACTCCTCTGTCAATGTCTCAGGGTCTGGACCCTCTTCTTTAATTCCCTTAATCACCGTATAGTAGGCCATATAGATTACTGAGTCGCTTAGTGCCTCAATGGTCCATTCTGGTTCCCATGGTAACGGGGTTCCTAGACCTGCTTTCCTTGCACATGCTTTCTCCCGTAGCCAGTCTACAACGTTATGGAACTCTTGTCGTAGCTCCCTTGGGATGATAATTGCGTTATCGATGTTCTCGTGGGCTAGTTTTTTCCATTCATTGTCCCCATAGTTGATGAACCATTGGTTTTCAAATATTTTTACAACTATCTCTGCTCCACAGCGGCACTGGACTGGTTCAAGCATCTCATACATGGTGGTAGCTGAGCCATTAGCCGTGATATCCTGTTTTACAGCATCCTTCGCGGTTTGAACAGGTAATGACGCGTATTGTCCTGTGTTATTACGCATTTTTCCCCCGTGGAACTCAGCGCCATAGATCTCCTTGGTCGCTTTCTCTAGTTTGGGGTCTTTCTGATCGATGATATTCATTTTTTCAACGACGTCTCTAGCGGGGATCTCGCTATATCCTTCGATCTCTATCACTGCGATGGATTCAACGTCTTTGATGTCTTTGGGTTTAAACCTGAATTTCTCCGGGTTTTTCTTGACCTCTCCCTTCAACTGCTCTAATGCAACATAGTCAAACGGAGCGTGAGCGGGTACAGACATTACTACCCCAGTAACCGCCTTGGGGTCCACGAAATCAGCAGGTAGCATAGGGAACTCATCACCTGTAACCGGGTTTGTGATCGTAATTCCAATGAATTGATGCCCCATATACTCCTTTATTATCTCAATATCTTTACCCAGTAATTGGAGCTTGTTAGCGGCCTCAGCGCTTACTACCCATTTCTCACCATCTACATCTGCCTCCACGTAGACAGCGTCTGGGTTAATCCACATATTCGTTACACCATAAACTGTCTCAGGTCGAAGGGTTCCGGCTGGGAATATCAAGTCATCCTTTCTGAACTTTATTATCGTAAACTCTTCGATCTCAGGCTCTTTGTCCCCTACAGTATCATGTTGTCCTACAGGGTTACCGCAGCTTGGACACCATCCTACAGGGTGACTTCCCTGGGTTATGTAGCCTTTCTGCCTCAACTTGGCGAACTGCCACTCTATGAATTTGCTATAAGTTGGGTCTACAGTTGTGAATTCTCTTCTCCAGTCTATACTATAACCCATCTTCTGCATACCATTCTTAATCTCCTGCGCAAAGTAGGCAGCCATTGAGACAGGGTCCTCTAACTCTTGAAGCTCACTTTCTGAGATATTATATAGGTTGAGGAAAGTATCGAGTATCGCAGGATCCCTTTCTTTCAATCTTTCAACCATCGCGAATAGCGGAGTTCCTGTATAATGCCACGCCATCGGGAGCAACACGTTGTATCCGTGCATCCTCTTGAACCTTGCATGTACGTCGGTAAGTGTATAGGTTCTTCCGTGCCCAATATGCTGTGGGCTATTGGGGTAAGGGTAGGCTACTGTTAGATAGAACTTGGGCTTCGCAGGATCTGGGTCTATATCAAACGCTTCGGCTTCTGCCCAGCGTTTCTGCCATTTTTCTTCGATTTGTTTCCATTCAACCATATGCATACTATCCTCTATCTACTTTCTCTTCTGTTGGCAAGGAGAATAAAGGTTATGAGTAAAAACAGTTGCGCACAGGTAAATTATTGAAGCTGGTCCCTGATTGCTTCAAGCATCTCATGTTTAGCACCCATGAATTTCTCTGGATCTCCCCCGCCACCCTGTCCAAAATAAGGCGCGCCCCCTCCACTGCCACCCATGAGTTCTCCCAGCTTTGTGGTTAATTCACCGGCGTGAATCCCTTTCTCCATGGCTCCTTTACCTGCTTTTATTCCAAATCTTCTCTGACTGGTGCTCATGATGAATGCTACTATGTTTGGCTCTCTTTCCTCAATCGCGTTTCCTAGTTCTATGAGGAATTCAAAGTCTACTTCATCCTGATGAAAAACCACTTTAAGGTCATCAACTTCCATGGCTTTATCCACAAGTGTTTCAGCTAATTCGCTACTCAGTGCCTTCTGTAGGCTATCAAGCTGGGTTCTCAACTCCTTAATGGAGTCTAGGTTATTTTGCACACTCTCTACAATAGATTCGTATGGTGCTCCCATCAGATTCGCTGCATCCATGAGTAATGCCTCTCTTCTCTGAACCTCATCAAGTGCATGAGGCCCCGAGGCAAAAACCAGTCTTTCAACTCCATCCTGGACTCTCTCAGTGTCAACTATCTTAATGAATCCTATCTCAGACGTATTTACTAAATGGGTTCCACCACATGCCTCCACATCCCAGTCCCCCATGTCAACGATCCTAATCTCTTTACCGGGCACTGCGCCTCCCTGATAGAGTCTTAACCCATATTTTTTCTCAGCCTTGTCTCTTTGCATAAACTTGCATGTAACCTGTCTTCCCTCTCGAACCACCATATTAGCAAGGTGCTCGATTTCCTCTACTTCTTCTCTTGTTATCCGCGCATAGTGGCTGATATCCAGCCTTGCTCGTTCAACTGTCTTGCTTGCCCCAGCCTGCCATGCGTGTTCTCCTAGAACCCTGCGCGCTGCACCGATTATGATGTGAGTTGATGTGTGCGCTCTCATTAATGATATTCTGCGATCCCACTCTATGACTCCATGAACCTTGTCATCTTTCTTTATACCGGGTCTATCTACGTTGTGAATAATTACCCCTTCTATGCTATGAACATCCTTGACTCTATACTCAGCGTCTCCCACTATGAGGACCCCTTGGTCACTGATCTGTCCTCCTCCTTCCGCATAGAACACGGTTTGATCAAGGATCACCTTTGTATCTTCAATAACCTCAATGACCTTTGCATTCATCTCTTTATCATATGGGTTTTCATAGAACATTCGACGTGTACTGGGAAGTTCTTCAAGTCTTTTAGCTAGATCAGCGCCCTCTTTTTCCACTATCTTCTTCTCTTTTCCTTCACCTATATGCTTACGGCTCATTAACGTGTAAAAGTCCCCTGGAACTTTTAGGTCAGTTCCTATTTCCTTGGCTGCATCCTGTACATCTTCAGGTGTAAGTCCATGGCTCTCATAGAACTCTACCAGTTGATCCATGCTGACTTTTTTATTCTTCTTAACATGTCTCTGGACCATGCTCTTACCCCTGCTCAGGGTGTCACGGTATTTCCGGTCTTCGACATCCACCATTTCAAGAATCTCGTCCTCCATTTTCCTAAGTTGGGGGAAATCATCGCCCCAGAAATCGATCTGAAGTTTAACAAGATCAGGCATCCTGTCCTCTATTCCTGCCCTACGGAGTAGCCTGTAGCCTCTTCTGAACAGCATCCTTGTAAGGTAGCCTTCTTTGACATTGCTTGGTACTATTCCTTCGCTTAGTATGAACGCCATAGCTTTGGTGTGATCAATGGCTCCGTAGATACCTTCCACGGGATACAGTGTATCGATTAACTGCTCGTACTCTATTCCAACCTTCTTCGCGATATTTCTGCGTTCTTCTTCCTGATTATTCAAGTCTATAAGATAACTGTATTTTGCTAACTCTGATAGTAGGCTTTCATTTAGATTCATACCCGCCCATTCAAGTGTTTTATCAAGAACAGGGCCGTATATCGCGTGAAATCCGCTGCAGCTTCCTTGGCTTAACCATGTCCATCTTTCGATACCATACCCTGTATCAACAATGTTGATGGGCATCTGTATCCATTCTCCCTTTACTACTCTGTACTGCATAAAGACTAGGGTACTGATCTCTAGACCGCCAACTGTTGGCTCAAGACAGAAACCCGCGTTCCCACCACCAGCCCAGATACCTTCCTTGTATTTAACGCTCTCACTGGGGACACCGATCTCTAACGCTAAACCGTGATGATACTCAACGGTCTTGTCTTTCCAGTAGACTTGTTCCCCACCCTCGTAGTTGAATGCATGGTGTCCTCCCATCTCAAATATGGTTAAGTGTCTGCCGGCTGTAATCCCCACTAGGTCTATGTCTTCAAATCGGAGGCATGGTTGACTGACTACCAGTGGGTTGGCTGGTGGGGGCAATATACCTTCGGTAACATAGGGCTGGAAATCTATAATGCTGGCTATCGTGAACATCAAGTCATCTCTCCAGCGGGCTACTACGGGGTACGGGGCTACACGTGAGTGATTGTTTCTCTCGAAATAACTCAGAAACTTTTCCCGCATCTCACTATTAGTGTATTGTTTATTCGTCGGTGGATCACCGATGAAATCGTAGTCGATGCAGGG
>CAZLHA010000075.1:0-11861 GCA_964559155.1 uncultured Candidatus Bathyarchaeia archaeon
CAGTCCATCCTATACAAAACCATCACCTATTCAACACAGAAAAGAAACACAACAGAAAACTCTGTCTAAATAACTAAAAAACAAAGCAAAGTCACCAAACACCCTACATAAACGAAAATAACCCATTTAATCCCCCACTACAAAATATAACATAGAAAATGCACCACAGACTCGACCTCGGGGAAATAATAAGAAACCACACCTACATTAGAGACATCCAGGCAACAAGCATCCGGGACACCGATAACCACCTGCTCTCATCCCCTGAACTATTCCAAAAACTATCAAAAATATACGAATACATAGACACCCCAAAACCCGACACGACCCTAAACGTGAACATCAGATTACCCACAAACCCCAACCCAAACTATAGCAAGAAATGGCGCCAGACAAAAATCAAGACAATAGCAGAGAAACCCCGTATAGTAAAGATAGACACGCTCTCCAGATACTATACCAGTGAGGTGGTGCTGGCATCCGATAGATGGATGAGCAACCATGAATCCTTCCCCGGCGACAAAATCATCATAAAACCCAGCATACCCCAACCCCTTAGCGAGCTTAACCCCTAAAAAAAGGACCACATATCGCCATATAGATGGATAAATGTTCCAAAATACACAAAAAACAGGATAATTGTTTTAAGACCCCCCACCATGATTCTAACCCTCTTCAGGTGAAATAGTTGAGCAAAAGGGTTATGATCGCATTAGGCGGAAACGCCATCAAACAGCCACACGAGAAAGGAACATACATGGAACAGGTGGACAACGTCGAGACAGCAAGCAGCCAGATAGCCATGATAGCTAAAAACGGGTACGAGATAGCCATCACACACGGCAACGGACCCCAGGTTGGAAACCTGGCCATACAACAGGAACAGGGAGCCCACATGGTGCCACCGCAGCCCCTATTCATACTAGGCTCCATGACGCAGGGCCAGATAGGCTTCATGATGCAGCAAGCACTATACAACCAGCTAGCAGACAACGGTAAACAGGTGGCCACAGTAGTCACCCAGGTAGTAGTAAGCACCGATGACCCGGATTTCCAGGACCCCAGTAAACCAGTGGGCCCATACTACGAGGAAGAGACAGCTAAAAAGCTAGCCGAGGAAAACGACTGGATAGTGAAACAGGTCAAACCCACCGGGGAAAAGACTTGGAGAAGAGTCGTACCGAGCCCCAGACCCCTGGGAATAGCGGAAGCCTCCATCATCAAGACCATGGTACAATCCGGGGCCGTTGTAATAGCATCCGGAGGCGGCGGTATACCCGTCTACAAGAACAAGGAGGGAAAACTCCACGGAATAGACGCTGTGATAGACAAGGACAGAGCAGGCGCCAAACTAGCCGAAGAAGTGGAAGCAGATATATTCCTGATATTAACAGACGTGGAACACGCCTTACTCAACTATGGCACCGAAAACGAGGAGCCGGTAGAAAAAGTAACCATAGATCAGGCTAAACAATACCTCTCAGAGGGCCACTTCAAGGCGGGAAGCATGGGACCCAAAGTCGAGGCCGCCCTAGGCTTCGTGGAACGAGGCGGAGACCACGCCATCATCACCAGCCTGGACAAAGCAGTGGAAGCCCTAGAGGGAAAAACAGGCACCCACATAGTTCCTAACTAGGCATTTCTTTTATATTCCGGAACCACTTTTCATTCACTATGAGCGAACAAACATCATACCTAACCCCATTAATAACTCAACTAGGAGCAGGCGGCATCATAGGCTTATGCATAGGCTATGCTTTGAAGAAGATGGCAAAGATAGTAGCAGCCATAGTCGGATTATTCTCCCTGGGTCTCATCTATCTGGAGTCCCAGGGCCTAATATCGGTTGACTGGCTTGGTGTAGAGGCCTGGGGGAACACGGCCCTATCAAGCCTAGGTCAACTAGAGGGCGTACTGGGCACTGTCCTCGCTAATCTGCCATTCGCCGGTGGAGCTATCGTGGGCTTCGGCATCGGCGTCAAGATGGGGTAAGCCTAACACAGTATATTTTCTCAAAAAATAACTCAATTTCTTCCAAGTTATCAACCTTATAACCAATAAAGTCATCTTCCGTTAACCCCGAGTGGCTGCTGTAAATCATCAATATGGAGCCACCGGCCATCAGATACTTTGGTGCCTCCTCCAGGAAACGTTTGATAACCTCTCCACCGGTATCACCGCCAGCCCACGAGGTTTCATCATACCCCCCGGAAGAAGGCAAGTAAGGTGGATTAAAGATAATCCAGTCAAACCCGTCCTCAATATTATTGAAGAGATCACTCAACCCGAATTCAATCTTACTTAACATCCCAGCATCGAGGGCACGCCTCTCAGCCGCAATCAACGCAGCCGGGTTGACGTCCACCGCCAAGACATGTTCAACCCTCTTCTTCTCTGCAGCTGATACTGCCTGGATACCTGACCCCGTGCCCATGTCAAGCACCCTACCCAAGACCAACTTCTCCACATACTTCTGGAGCAGATACGAGTCCTCACCCGGCTTATAGACCTCTTCCATCAAACCATTGATACGATCACAAGGGATAAGGCTAACCCCAGAGAAAAAACATTTAACACCAAACCCTTCTACCAGAAGACATGAAGATCACGGTTCTCGGCACAGCATCAATAGGCGGAGTCCCTGAATGGGACTGCACATGCCCCAACTGCGCAGCCGCCCGAAAACACACTGAGCATAAAAGAACAAGATCATCAATCACAGTAACCCTAGACGAGCATAAACACATCCTGTTTGACGCGGGACACGACTTGAAGACCCAGCTAGAGGCAAACCAGTTAACACCAAACCCCGAGACCGCCGAGGAAACCTACCGGGAGACCCGACTGGACTCCGTGTTCCTGACCCATGGACACGCGGATCACACTGTGGGAGTAGCAGAGTTCTGCACCGGTAAAAGCTTCAACCTCCCCCTCTACGCCCCACCTGATCTAATAGATTTCCTCTTCGGCTCAGAGACGTCACCAAACTACTTCGGGGAACTAGGGAGATTATCCAAAAACTATGTGGACCCCTGTCCCCTCATCGAGGAGGCGACTGTCACCAGACTGGGAGAAGTTGATGTACGGGGCTTTGAGATACCCCACACCCAGGTGCTAGAGGATGGGAGAAAATACCCTAGCACCACCTACGCATACGAGATAGAACACGACGAGAAAAGGGTAATCTATGCACCTGACTTGGGAGAGCTAAGCCCTCGGTTACTGAATAGATTGGAAGGTGTTGATGTCTTCCTCATGGACGCCACTTTCTGGTGGAATAACGAGCTGGATAGGGTGAGCGGCATCCCCGTAACAAGTTATCAGCTGGGTCACGTACCCCAGGAGGCATCAGTGGAATTACTCAAGGACCGGGGTATTGGTCGGGTTATCTATACCCACTTTAACCACACCAACCCTGTGCTGGATAAGAGCGGACATTATAGAAAGATTGTTGAAAACGCTGGCCAGGAAATATCGTATGATGGAATGAAAATAGTGCTCTAATATGTGCGACTCACATATGCCACATATTTTGCGCCATCCTTGCAGAATATACAGCTCCCCTCTGATTCATTTTCTTCATCCCAGCGTGTGCCCCTTATCTCACCGCTCACCATATCCTTGATATTATAGGCGCAATCCGGGTCACCACACCAGTTAACGCGGACAATCATACGGGCATCCATGTAGCTCCGTAACTGATCCATATCATAGGCGTCAACTATGAGGCTATCAAGCTTCTCCTTACTACGTGCTCTTAGGCTCTCAAATATCTCATCAAATAGAGTGTTTATAGTCTCGATTAGCTTGGATTCCTCTACCTGAGTCTTATCAAAGGTATCCCTTCGCACCAGAGTTACTTTTTCTTTACCAGCTTCCCTTGGACCTATCTCGATCCGTAGGGGGACTCCGTACATCTCCCATTTATAGTACTTGTCTCCTGGGTTGAATCGTTCATCATCATCCAGGACGACGCGTATACCGGCATCCTTGATCAGATTATAGATCTTCTCCGCATACTGGTTGGCCACTTCTTCTTTTCCCTTTATGAGTATGGGTACTATAACCACTTGTTTGGGCGCTACGATAGGTGGAAGTATTAATCCATGGTCATCACCGTGATGAGATAATGTAGCCGCTAAGGTTCTACCGAACCCCATACCGTAACATGTGTTGGTAGCTGTCACCTGTTCTCCATCCTCGTCCTCATAGGTTAGATCAAAGGCCTTGGCAAAGTTGTGTCCTAGCTGATGAACAGTGCCGATCTGATTCACCTTACCATCAGGGTTCCACGTGTCAAAAGCCACACTGTAATCCGCCCCAGCGAACTTGTCAAAGACCGGCCGTTTAAGCATAATATATGATAACCCTAAGCGATCATAGACACTTCGATAAGCCTCGATAGCGGCCTTAACCTCTTTTTCGGCTTCATCATAGTCCACGTGAGCCGTATGTCCCTCGTTCCAGAGGAACTCCCTGCCCCTGTAGAGGGGTCTGGTTGCTTTGGTCTCGTACCTGTATACGTTACAGGTTTGATGCATTTTCAGTGGTAGGTCCTGGTGGCTGCGCATCCAGAGCTTAAACATGGGGTAGATAGCTGTCTCGCTGGTTGGCCTGAGTATTAGTCTCCGCTCCAGCTCGTTGTTACCTGCGTGGGTTATCCAGAAGACTTCTCCGCTGAAGCCCTCGATATGGTCCTCTTCTTTCTGGAATGAGTCTTCGGGTATGACGACCGGGAACTGCATCGGCTCATTACCGTTCTCCTCCAGTTCATCCTCAAGCATCTCAATGATGCGTTTAACTATACTCATACCCCAGCCAGTGTATACACTGAAGCCTTTCACAGGGTATCTGTCATCTACTATCTTCGCCTCAAGCAGTACGTTATCGTACCACTCGGAAAAGTTCTCCTTGGCGATTAGTCCCTTAGAGGAATCGTTCCCAGTCATTTCTTTCTCCTCTTTCGTAGGTGAATGGTGTTGAGTTTTAAAAAGGTAAGGTTAAGCAATGGTGACTATATACCCGCAAATACTATAGGGAGAGTGTGCAAACCATATACTATGCCCACTATAGATACATCAGAGATAGTAGCAATGGAAGACACCCACATCACTGTTAGAGGATACAGACGGAGAACCACCATACCCTCAGGGATCTTCAAGTTTCTCGATCTGGAGGAGGGGGATGTTATCCGGTGGATAGCGAAAAAAGATGGCACAGTACTGGTATCCAAATTAGATGAGTAAAAAAATGACGACCAGGGGAAATATTGATGTTCTTTTGTGAGGGTGATAAGTATTAATCCTTCATAGCCTAAGATGCTTGAGATAAAAGGAAAACAGACCAACCTAATCTGAATTCTACTACCCTGATTTCCCTGAAAAATATCAGAGAACGCTAATTTTGAGAGAATCAAAGGATAAATGAAAGTGGAACAAGTTTAGACGATCACCGGCTCAGAGTGGAACACCTCTAACCCTTGGGAGGTTATCAAGTATCTACGCGGCTGGTCATCATACATGGTTCCACGCATCTTCTCGATCCGGATCGTCCTAATCAGATTAAAGTTAATTATACTGGATTCCAGATAGAAGACCCCGTCAGCCAGAAAATGTTCCAGGTAGAAGTTGTTTTCATCAGGCAGAGTCTCTGAGGTGATTAACGCTGTGCAGCCGAGGTCTCTAAGGGTGTCAAATAACCTGCTAATGATAAGACGTTTCTTACTTGATCGTGGTTCATGAACAAGTATACTGGTTATAGGATCCACGATCACGTGTTTAGCGTCAATCGTTTCCACTGCCTCAGCCACGGCTTTTCCTAAACCGGGGAGCGCACGCCCACTTACTCTGTCAATAATTGAGGCTGCCCCCCTGGGGTTTGGGGCCATGTATAGATCTAAAACCTTTAGCAAGCCAGCTTTCTCATGTTTTTCTATATCCCAATTGAAGGCGACGGCGTTTTCCCTCTTTTTCATCATCGTCTCCTCCAGTGATACGTATACTACTGGTTCACCTAGTTCAGCTAGGGTAACCAGATACTGGAGTGTCATGATGGTCTTTCCGGCCCCGGGGCCTCCGCAGACAAGTATTATACTCTTTGAGGGAATACCGCCTTCAAGTATTTTATCCAGTCCCTGTACGCCTGTTTTAACTCGTCTTATGGTACATTCCTCTTCAAGTTTCCCGTGGCTTGGGTAAGTTGTTTATTGGGGCCCAGCGACGGCTCGTTCATTAAGGTAAGGTCTTTCAGTATTTAGTATTTTATCCAAAAAATAAGCGGTTATGCGATAGATGATTAATATCTGAATAATTTTTGGAATATATGTTAATGGCTTGGGGCGTACGATAAATATACTTCTCTAAACATATGGGTGTAATAACTGTGGTCTACTTGAAGGTTAGAAAACTCATAAAGCAGCATCTCCAAACACGTCCTAATGCAGAGGCCAGAGATGTCTACAAGTTTCTATACCAGGGGGTGTTCGGTGTCGGGCATATTATCTCAGAAAAAGCGTGGAGTATTCTAGTTGAGGAAGCGGGTAGAATAGATCTCACGGATCACTTGGAGGATCCACTTCTGGAGCCTGTATCACCCGACAGGGAAATGGTGCGGGTTAACCTGCGCCAGTATATCAACAAGGGCGGAGACCTTGAGACCCTTTACACGGTTATGAAAAAGTCGGCGGAACACAAAGGAGATGAGGGTACGTTTCTCGCGTACTGGAGCGAGTTTAGGCGAATGGCTGCAGAGAATATACCCGGTATCCCTCTAGCTGATATAGAGGAGATTGATGACTGGATAGAAGAAGAGGGCATAGTACCCATGCATCATACTGAGGCGTACCGTGAAGCTTATTATCCCGCTTACCGGGTTGTCCTGAAAAGTGTCCTCATGGAGTATATTGATCTCTGTGGGTAGTGTTAAAAGGGATTTAATCTAATCAATACAGATTATTATGGAGAAGGTTAAGGAAACAGCCATTAACTGGATACAGGAGAACAGCGATAGGATCATCGAGATCAGTGATGAGATATGGGAATACGCTGAACTCGGCTTACTGGAGCATAAATCAGCTGAACTATTGAGCATGGAGCTTGAGACTCACGGCCTCACCGTGGAGAGCGGCGTGGGTGGGATGCCCACCGCGTTTGTAGCCACATGGGGAGAAGGAGAACCCGTTGTAGGTGTTATGGGTGAATACGATGCCCTGCCCGGGCTAAGCCAGAAGGTGAAGACAGAGAAGGATCCGATGGAGGAGGGTGCACCGGGTCACGGATGCGGGCATAATATCCATGGGGCCACAGGATTAGCTGGAGCCATAGCCATACGATATGCCATGGAGGAACACGGCCTGGAGGGTACTGTAAAATTCTTCGGCACCCCCGCTGAGGAAAGCGCAAGCGGCAAGGTGTGGATGGTCCGCGACGGTGTCTTCGATGACGTTGACTTCGTGTTAAGTCACCACCCCAGTAGTATGAATACGGCGAGCTTGGCCAGCAGTCTGGCTAATAATAGCGTAAAGTTCCATTTCCGGGGTAAGACCAGTCACGCGGCTGGCAGCCCCGAACAGGGTCGCAGTGCACTTGATGCCGTGGAGTTGATGAATGTAGGGGTTAACTTCCTAAGGGAGCATATCATCGAGGATGCACGTATACACTACGTTGTCGAGGAGGGCGGAGGCCAGCCTAACGTCGTACCTGATTATGCCCGCAGCTGGTACCTTGTGAGGGCACCTCACAGGGATCAAGTGGATCAAATCTATGAAAGAGTCCTGAAGATCGCTGAGGGCGCAGCCCTGATGACCGAGACCGAGCTAGAGGTGGAGTTCCTAAAGGCCATCTATAACAAGATACCCAGTAAGGTGCTGAGCGATGTGGTCCTCAAGAATATGAGGATGATCGGAACACCGGAGTATACTGATGAAGAGCTTGAGTGGCTCAAGAAGCTAACCAGTACTGTTAGTCGTGAGGATAAGATGGGGTCGCTTCGTAAAACCAGGAGGCCAGGATGGGAGAAGCTAGTGGATGTTGTTATAGACACTAGTGTGCCTGATGCCTGGAACGAGGGGATTACCAGCCCCGGGAGCACGGATGTGAGTGATGTAAGCTGGAAGGCTCCTACCCTGGAGTTCAGCACAGCCACATGGCCACTGGGTACACCTGGTCATAGCTGGATGAATGTAGCCGGAGGAGCGTATAGCACTGGTCATAAGAGTCTAATATTTGCCTCTAAGGTCCTCGCAGCTAGTGGATTGGAGATGCTGCAGAGTGAAGAGCTACGTGAGAAAGCCTGGGAGGAACATGATGAAAGAACACGGGGTAAAGAATATGAGACTCCACTACCTGAGGGCTTGACGCCTCCACTAGATATGTGGGAAAAATAGTCTAGAGAGTTAGTGTTTCACCGGGTTTCATTATCTTTACCCGGGTGTCACATGCCTCTTCCACTTTTTCTTTGTACTTGGATGGGTCGGTGTCCCATATGTGCATGGGTACTGCCTGCTTTGGATTGATCTCGATGGTTGCATCCGCGGCCTCAGGGTTGTCCATAGTGTATGTTCCACCGCTTGGAACCAGTAATAGATCGATGTCCTTGATTTCCTTCATTTCATCTATGAAGTCCGTGTCCCCTGTATGGTATACTCTTTTTCCCTCGGCTTCCACTATGTATCCTACGCCTATTCCCTGTGGATGGTAGGGTGTGCCCGGGCTTCTGAAGCGTTTAAAGTTGTATGCCTCTACGGAGTGTATCTTTACATCGTCTATGGTGGTGGATTCACCGGGTTTCAGTGTGGTTACCTCTTTACCTATTTTTTCGCCGCATTCGGTTGTGGCGATTATCTTTGTGGAGTCTTTCCTAGCCTTTTTTACTTTCTCGGGTTTGCAGTGATCATCATGATGGTGGGTGCTTAGGATGATGTCTGCTTTCTCCTTGTATTCTCCCTCATAGGGGTCTAGGTAGATGAGTTTGTCATCTGTCTTGATCTGCCAGCTTGCGTGGCCTAGCCATTTTACTTTCATATGTATCATGTATATGGTGTTGTTTCTGGTTTATTGTGTTTCTGGTTTGGACTCGTAGGCTGTGAAGTAGGCTAACCCGAATATGACTCTGAGGGCGCTGCTGAGGAATAAGCCCTTGTTTAGGCCCGCTACGCCGCCGAAGTAGTTATCGATGATGTAGCCGCCCATGTTGGCGCCTATGAAGCTGGCTGCGCCGAAGGCTGCTGTGCTGCTTGCCAGATAGGTGGCTCGTAACTCTCCGGGGGCTAGGTCGATGATGTAGGTGGATTCGCTGCTCATCCAGGCGGCCATGCCGAAGCCTAGGAAAAGCTCGCCTATGGCTATGTGCCACCAATGGGTTGCTAGGGCGTAGGTTATGGGGGCGATGGCCATGGTGAGGCGGCTCATGGTGATTATGGGTTTCCTACCGATATTATCCATGAGGGTACCTAGTCTACGCTGGCTAAGTGTACTCACAAGGCTACTGGTTAGGCTCAGGGTGCTTATCTGCCATATCCTCATGTTGAGTCGGTGGGTTATCACCATGGGGAATAGGGGCCACGCGAAGCTCATGCCTGCGCCATAGAGGAAGTTGAGGACGAGGTACCTTGTTAGCTTGGGGTCTCTGAATAGTTCACTTATGTTGAGTTTTCGCCGGTTCTGTCGTAGTGGTTTCTCTGTTGTTCTTAGTATCAGTATTCCGCTTAGTAGGCTGGTGGCTGCGGCTAGGGCTAGTACTAGGTGGTAGCTCGCGGTGGTGGTGTCGCCGATTTGGTTTATGCTGATTAGTATGGCTATCACCATGGCGGTGAAGCTGCCAAGTTGGCTGATGGCGTTGATGGCGCCGATTATTCTACCCCTGTTGGATTGGGTTGTGTAGTCACCTAAGAGACTATTCCAGCTGGGGATGCTGAGCCCGTTGCCGAAGCTACTGAGGATTACTAACCAGATTAACCTGCCTGGGTTATCCGTTAACAACAGAGCTGTGATGGCTAGAGCGTTAAGGATACGACCCGCTGAGATAAATCTCCTCTTTCCATAACGATCTGATAGCTGGCCGGATAGTAGCTGGGTTAGGTTGGCGCTGAGGCTCTTAGCTCCTTGGAGGAACCCCATCTGGTTGACTGTGGCGCCTGCTGCTGCGACGAGTAGGTTGTTGAATCGGTTATTGAGGCTGTCGCTGAATAATTGTGTGAACCCTGTTGCCATCAGGATCCTGTTGGTTTTCAGGGGTGTCTCCTCGTCGGTCATTTCGCCCTTGGATCACATTCAAGGGTATAAAGATATCTGAAACTTAGGGTCTTGTCTCGGGTAAACTCATGTATGTTAAGCCCAGCACGAGTCTTAGGGCCCCAGCGGCTATGAGTCCCATCTGAACAGCCGTGAGTTCTCCACCTAGTATATTCTGGACTACTTGGCCACCCAGATTTGATCCGATGAAGGTGGCTACGCCTATGGTTGCCATGCTGCTGGCCAGGTAGGTGGCTCTCAGGTGGATTGGGGCGATGTCTATGATGTATGTGCTCTGGCTGCTGAGCCATGAGACTATTCCAAGTCCGCTTATGGCTTCTACTAATGCTATGTGGCTCCAGTGGGTTGCAAAAGGGTAGATAAGGCAGCTACCCGCCATCACTATGCGGCTCAGGGTGAGTACCTGTCTTCTGCCAACGTGATCCATTATAGGCCCGATTTTCCGCTGGCTTAGGGCTCCTATGAGTGTGTTTGTGATGCTTGTGACCGCGACTTGCCATACTGTTAGATGTAGTTTCTCTGATAATATGTAGGGGAATAGGGGCATCGCGATGCTTGAGCCCAGGTTATACAGGAATGTGAGTTTTAGGAAGCGGGTGAGAGCCTTATCCCTCCATATCTCACCGAGTTTCAGATGGGGTTTAATCTGTTTGCCCTTTTTTTCTTCTAGGGTTAGGCTGGTTAATGCGCTTAGAAGGCTTGCGGCTGCGGCTAGTAAGATTACTGGTGTGTAGCTCTGTCTGGTGGTGGCGGCTGTGTCTCGGATGCTTATGAGGAAGGCGGTTGTCATGGCTGCTAACCCACCCAGGTAGGCGATGCTGTTTATGCCTGCTATTATCTCTCCCCGCCGCGTATCGCTTGTATAGTCTCCTAGTAGGCTGTTCCAGCTGGGTATGGCCATACTGATGGCTATGCTGGCTATGATTACAAGGGTGATAAAGTAGCCGGGGGCATCTATTCTGAGTACTGCCAGAAGCATGATGCCGTTAATGGCTCTACCAGCTACTATCAGAGGTCTTTTTCCGATTCGGTCAGCGATTCTCCCGAATATTAGCTGGAATAGGTTGATGCTGAGGGTTCTGGAGGCGTTGAGAAAACCTAGCTGGTCTACTGTGGCGCCTGTGGCTATGGCCAGTAAGTTGATGTAGCGTTGGATCAATGAGTCGCTGTATTGTTGTAGGAAGGCTGTTGTGTGTAGTTGGGTGGTGGTTGTTAGTGGATTATCCTTGTGGGTCATTTTCTTGTCTTTGTCTGTGTAGGTGTTTAAGTTTATCCAGGCATATGGTTTGAATTATTTGTCGTGTTGTTCTGATACTAGTGTAGGGGTCTGTTGTTTTTTGGTTATTCTTGTTGTGGGGGGTGTTTCTTTTCTGTGTTGAATAGGTGATGGTTTTGTATAGGATGGACTGCTTTTCTGCTTTGTTTCTCCGTTGATCTGGGCTGTTTTATGTCTTGTTTTATAAAATAGAGTTGTTTTAGGGGTTTCCCCGGGGTACCCCCCGTGTTTCTCTGTGTCCCTGTTTCTTTACCATAGGTATTATGGGGAACCAGGAGGATTGTTTCAGTCACGGCTAATAGTTAGGGTTGCTCGTATATAAAGAAACCCTACAA
>CAZLHA010000076.1:0-11503 GCA_964559155.1 uncultured Candidatus Bathyarchaeia archaeon
TGGGAACCCGATCTAGAAGACCTCGTAACATTGAAGATAAAGGCTGAAAGCAACAACGGTAAGCCGATCTTCATTGGAATCATTGAAGCAGATGATGCTATCGATATTTTCGGTGCGGCCGCGTATGACCAAATCACCGACTTTAGGATGGATGACTTCGATGATAGGCATCCATACATCGAATACAGATACCACTCGGATGAGACGTTGAACGTAACACCCACAGAACTAAACATCTGGGCATCAGAGGTAAGCGGTTCAGGTGAACAAACTCTAACATGGAGCCCTGAAACAGGAAACTTCTGGTTAGTTATTATGAACATGGATGGGTCTCCTGATGTTGACGTGGATGTTGGTATGGGTGCGAAAGTGCCTATATTGAGTTTTATCGGGCAAGGCTTGTTCGTAGGCGGTTTAGTGCTGCTCGCCGGCGGAATTATAATCGTATACTTTGGGGCGTTAAATCCCAGGAACTAAGGAGAAGTCAATATGTATTGTAAAAAATGTGGAAGCGAGATATCAGAAGAAACAGAATACTGTCCCAAATGTGGAACACCCCAGAATGTTAGTGAGCTAATGCTCGCAAGCACCGGGGAGCGTATACTGGCGTACATAATCGACGGTATCCTCATAGGGTTCGTCGTGAGTGCCCTTTCCTTCCCGGGGATGTTCATGCCTCTTCATACGCCTTTCCTGAACTTGAGCCTGAACAGTGTAGCTCTGTTCCTTTACTGGGGCTACACTGAGGGTACTACAGGTCAGAGTATCGGCAAAAAGGTGATGAACATCAAGGTTACGGACCTTAATGGTGAGCCGATAGACACCAGTACCAGCATGTATCAGGCATTTGGGAAGGCATTCCTGCTACCTATTGACCTGATCATCGGGTTAATCGCCTATGGGGATAAGGAGCAGAGACTCTTCAACCATCTCAGTGGAACAATAGTGGTCAAAGAGTAGACCTTCCTTTTTATTTAGTCGTTCAGCTTTTTTTCGAGACCAGAAATGGAAGTAAATTGTCCAAATAGATCAAGAAACTTGGAGAAACTGTGCATGCACATCAGATACCTGTGAAAGAAAAGGGCTCTGCTGTGAGTGTGTGTGGCTAATCACCGTTCACATGGTAATCTGCCTGCCTGCTTGAGGCCAGCAGACTAGGTTACCATTCCTCAACTGGGTAAGTGTAGTTTTCACCTGTTTTCAAACGTTTTATTTTCTCATCTTCAAACTCATAGATTGCGTATTCATTATGGTTCCCATATCCTGATGAGATCATCTTGAACATGTCCCCCTCGATATGCTCCATCTTTGTATAATCTTCTAGAGGTTCTGGTGACCTGGGGTCGATAGCGATTAATTCTCCATTATATTCCATTATCTGAATGTCGCTCCACCTGTTTCTGAATTTACCAGTGTATCTTTCAAACTCGATTTCCTGTTTGTCTTGGTGTTCCTAGGTTAATCCTGGGGCTATCCATTTGAAGGCTTTTTCACTGTATTTTACT
Source organism: uncultured Candidatus Bathyarchaeia archaeon (assembly GCA_964559155.1). GTDB lineage: Archaea > Thermoproteota > Bathyarchaeia > TCS64 > TCS64 > RBG-16-57-9. The sequence goes on from CAZLHA010000076.1 coordinate 1,506, forward strand.
GGCTCCCCATCGCCTGCGTTGGTGAAAACGATCACTGCTACCTTGTTCTCTAGGTTGATTCGAAGGTTTGTCCTATACCCGGGTACTGACCCACCGTGACCATGATAGGTCTTACCGTCGATCCTCAGTACATTGAAGCCTAGACCCCATCCCAAGTCCCAGCTTGGTGCAAGCCAGTGAACTCTATGCATCTCACGGAGAGTCTCGCCATCTAGAACAGGATTATCATCCCTGAACTGGAGCATAGCGAATTTTGCTAGGTCTAGAACGGTGGTTGCCATATTTGCTGCTGGGTTGATCCCTCTACTGCTCGTGTATGGACTATCTTCTCTCGTTAGGTCGGGCTTTCTTCTACCGTAGCCTTTTGCGAGTCTGGGGTGATCGGCTGGTATGTCCTTGATATAGGTATCATGCATCTCTAAGGGTTTGAAGATGTTCTCCTCAAGATAGCCCTCATAGGATTTTCCAGATGTCTCCTCTACAATGTAACCTGCTAGGCTCAATGCTAGATTGCTATACTTCCATTTTCTCCAAGGCTTTAATGGATGCTCCTGTGTAGGGAGGTTCTCTATGATCTCCTCCTTTGTCGGGAAGTCTACTGTTGTCCAGTATGGACCTGCTGCCTCTCTGGGCAGTCCACTGGTGTGAGTGATTAGATTCTCGATGGTTATTGGGTTTCCCTTCTTTTTTCCTATCTTGAACCAGGGTAGATGTTCCGTGATAGGGTCTTGGATGTTTAGCTTTTCCTTGTCCCTTAGCTGCATTATCGCTGTGCTGGTGAATAGTTTGGTGATCGAAGCGATCCTGTATATTGTCTGCGGTGTCGCCTTCTTTTCTTCCTTTAGATCAGCGTACCCAAAACCTTTGCTCCAGATGATATCTTGATCCTTAAGGATAGCTACGCTTATTCCGGGCTGTCCACTGTAGGCCATCTGGCTCTCTGTCCATGACTCAAAGACCCTGATACCAGAGGCTACCTCTTCGTTTATCTTCATAATGCAAAGGTATCTTATTCTTATTTCAGCTTAGGCATCATACCGTGGTTCACCGAATTTTATTATGTCCATTATTTCTATGCTATTGCCCTCAGGGTCTTCTAGTATGGCGTATTTTCCGCATCTGATATCAAAAGGTTTTCTGAGTACCTTGTAACCCGATTTCTTGTACTCCTCCACGAAGGCTTCTACATCTTTTACCTGATAGCTGATGTTGGGGTCAGGTAGATCATTGTCACAGTGTAGCACTAGCTCAGAGTCGTTATCAGGGAAAAGAAGCCCCGTCATCCTGTTTTCGCGGTCAGTCCAGCCTCTCTTCAAACCCATGACGTTAATATAAAAATCCGCTGTGGCCTCAAGGTCCTACACTTTGAGCATAACAGCATCTATCTTACGGAGACTCACTATGAAAAGATGGGGTCTGGGGATATAGGGTTACTTCTTGTATTTCCCGTATAGCTGGACGGCCTTACCTACAGCGTTATAGTTAGCTAGAGGTGCCTCATGGCTTACAGTGCATCCTCCTGCCAGAATGAAGCCGCCGTCTTCCCCTGCGTCCTTGATTGCCTGTTTTGCCTCTGCCATTATGGCTTCAGGTGTATCCATTAGGGTCTTCTTATGGTCGAGGCCCCCTGCGATGCATTTCTTTCCCTCGTATACCTTTTTTGCTTCTCCCACAGGCACGAAGTGGTGGTCCCACCAGTTCAATATGTTCACAGGGTACTCGGTGAACCATCCCCCGGTCATCAAGCCGTCGTCTTTCTCCGGGTTCTCGTCAAGAGTATTGCAGATGTGTAGCATCTGTATCTCTGAGTCGACGCTGTTTAGTGTATCCTTGTCGAGTCTCAAGGTGATATCCTCGAGCTGTTTCTTTGTGAATCGGCTCCAGTAGCCCCCCCTTCCAGCTATGCCATAGAAGAATCCATGGCATCCCTCGTCTACGGCTGCTTTCATGAACTCTTTGTTTGTCTCGTTTATGGTCACCAAGCCTTTCAGTACTGCATCGGGGTGTTCCCGTAGATGTTTGTGGAAAGTCTCGGGGTCTGATACGCCATGTAGTGCCTGTGTTACTGGGCTGCTGATGCTGTAGATGAACGGGGTCCCATGTGGGGTGTCAGCTAGTACCTGTATGCAGCGTAGGTTTTCCCTTAGGTCTTTCCATGGGTCCAGTACCCAGAGGCGTTCCCAGTCCACGGGCTCATTAACGATCATCGCTCGCTGTGTATCTTTTCCCTCATTGTTCTTGAACTCAAAATCGCTGCCCCATCTATCAGCCATGGCCCTGAAGAAGGGTGTGACTTTCAAGAGATCCATCTTGTAGTCCAGTGCCTGTAGTAGTGCTAGGTGGGCTTTGGCTTGGTGTTCACCGTTTCTGTTGGCTAGCTCCCAGCTGTAATGCTTGAGCCATGGGATGGCCGGGTAGTGTGCCCAAACGCTCCATGGTACCATGTCCGGTACTCCGTTATTGGCTGCAGTGATAACACGCTCGTATCTATCATTCATGGGCATAAATGAGCCCGTCTTCTATACATATCTTAGGGCCCTAGCTACTTTTTTCTGAGATAGCTCAGGGGGATCAAGATGAAGCCGGTTCATGAGCAGATTTAATTGTATTTAACCCATTCAAAATGATATGAAGTATAACGTCGAGGGAAGCTGGCCGGCCCTAGTAACCCCATTCAACGAGGATGATACAGTAAATTATGATATGTTAAGAAAGCTCGTAGGTTTCCACACAGAGAACCACAGCACAGGGGTTCTACTCATGGGGTCCACTGGAGAAGCCATCCTACTCACACAGGAAGAACGAAAAAAGATCATAGACACGGTGCTCGATGAGGCAAACGGTAAGATCCCCGTGATGGTGGGGGTAGCTGCAATGACCACACGTCAGACTATCGAGAACGCAAAATACGCCAAGGACGCGGGAGCAGACGCCGCCCTCATAGTCCAGCCACCCTATATCAAACCAAACCAGACCGCCCTATACCATTACTTCAAGGACGTAGGGGATGCCGTGGATATGCCCTTTGTTATATATAATAACCCTGAGCGGTGTGGAGTCAATGTTGAGCCCGAGACCATCGCCCGGCTTGCCCAGCACCCCAACTTTGTAGCCATCAAGGAAGCTGGGCCAGACCCATACGGGGTGATGAGGACCGTTGAGCTAACTAGAGGAAAATTCAATGTGCTCTGCTGTGATTGCGCCTTCTATGCTTTGATCCCTGTAGTTATGAGCAGTGGAGGCAAAGGAACCAGCAATGTCACCGGCAGTCTTTGTCCAAGGGAGATCGCTGTAATCAGCACGCCATGGGAGAGCTATGAGGATGTCCTGTACATGCGTGAGGCGCTATACCGTTATCTCCCTTTGATCAGGATGATGTACAGCGAGACCAATCCTGTGCCCCTGAAATGGGCGCTCAACGAAGTAGGTGCCGATGTCGGTAAACCACGTAAACCACTCCTAGAGCTTAGTGAAGCCAACCAGTTAACAATGAGACAGACTATGAAACGCCTCGGGATACTGGATGAGGACAGCTATCAGAGAGAATACTTTTGCAAAAAATAGAGTGGTTACTTTAGGCTCTCGATTAACTTGTCAACGGTTATCGAGGGCATGCTGAGGATCTTTATTGTTCCTCTACTTCCAAGTTCCACACTCATCCTGAAGACAGTGTCATTATCTGGGGCCTCAACTATGTTCACAAAATCGTAGGGGCCTAGTACAGCGTACTGTTCAAGGAGTTTTACGCCGAATTTCTCGATCTCTTTGTTTACTTCCTTGATTCGCTCGGGTTTGTTTTTAAGTGTCTTCTGTCCGTCTGGTGTGAGTGAGCTTAGTAGTATGTATCGTGCCATTTTTTACACCAAATATAAAATTGAGGCACCATTGATAAATGGAATCGTTAGCCGAAGATAAACCGTCCAAGTGCTTCCGAGACGATCTTTCCCTGCTGGTAGACTGGTACTCCTCTTAGTATGGTGGCCTCTACTGCTCCTAAAGTGGTCCATCCCTCGTATGGTGTCCACTTAGATTTGGCGTACATCTCATCGGCTGTTATCTTCCTTTCTTTCTTGGTGTCGATCACCACCAGATCCGCATCCGAACCTACAGCGATACAGCCCTTCCTTGGATACAGTCCAAGCCGCCTCGCCGGGTTTGCAGTCGTGGCTGATATCACCCGTTCCAGAGAAGTCTTCCCCTCGTTTACCGCGGTCAATAGAATGGGCAGCATGGACTCGATAGCAGGGAGCCCTGGTGGAGACTCCCAGATGTTTTCCCAGCCGGGGTTCTTTTCCTCTAATGTGTGGGTCGCGTGGTCGCTGGCTATTATGTTTACAGTACCGTCATTAAGTGCACCCCAAAGGGCTTCTTGGTTTTGTCTGGTTCTGATAGGAGTCCACTGCTGAGCATAAGGTCCCAGATCAGAGGTGTTCTCATGGTTTAACACAAGGTGATCCGGCCGAACCTCAGCCGATATATCCCCCCTGTATGGCTTGAGGTGGCGGAGCATCTCAACGGTCTCTGCTGTAGATACCTCCCTAAAGTGGGCACGAGCCCCCACGTTATGGGCTAATAGTATTCGTTTGGCTCCTCCAGCCGACTCGGCTACGTGTAGGAAGTGATTATTATAATCCATTAAATTGCCTGAGCCCTTTTCTCTCTTCTTTCTCATTGTAGCTATGACAAGGTCTGACTCACGGCAGTTGAGCAATGCCAGGCCATCAACCATTTTCACTCTCTTCAGAGCCTCATAGAGCACGCCTGTATCTTCCATGCCTGTTGAGGTTCCTCCTAGCTCATCGAAGAAAGCGAAGGTGTTGATGCCCATACTGGATGCTGCCTGAACTTCATCCAGCCCCTCAGCGTACACAGCCATCTCAAAGAGATAATCCACATACGCCTTTTCCTTGACCAAAACCTTCTTCGCCCTCAAAGCCTCAGTCGATGAGGTAACCGGATTATTATTGGGTTCATCAAGCACTGTCGTTACTCCTCCAGCAGCCGCAGCCCTTGTTCCCGTCGAGAAGTCCTCTTTCTGTGTAAAACCGGGTTCCCTGAAGTGAACGTGGAGATCAACCAAGCCTGGTATCACCAGTTTTCCCTCTGCGTCTATGGTGACTTCTGTTTGAGGTAGGCTGGTCTCTTTACCTATCTTGGATACAGCACCGTTCTCGGTGAACAATCCTCCCTCATAGGTCCCTGTATCTAGCCAGAGCTTGGCGTTGACGATCTTAAGGCTCATTATCCCTTTTATTACGTCCATGGAATTTAATAGCCGCGTTCATCACAAGCTTATAAGAATAATAATGACCCATAGTCATGGGAGAGAATATATTTGAAATATGATAAATTCGCTACGAAGGCGGTTCACGGGGGGCAGCACCCTGATCCATGTACTGGCTCAGTTGTCACTCCAATATACGCTTCATCGACATTCGTGTTCCAGAACGCTGAACAAGGAGCCGCCCGTTTCGAGGGCAAAGAGAAAGGATTCATCTACACGAGGCTGGGTAACCCAACGGTCAAGGCGTTGGAGGACAGTCTAGCATTACTTGAAGGGGGAGAGGCGGCGCGTGCAGCAGCCACAGGTATGGGCGCCATTACTGCCGCGATTATGGCTGTAGTCAAGAAAGAGGACCATATCGTGGCTGGTGACACGCTTTATGGAGGCACCCATAAGCTAATCACTAATATATTGAAAGAATATGGCGTCGAGCACACCCTAGTGAACACCAGTGACCCGGCGAACTTCGAGAAAGCCATAAAACCCAACACCAAACTCATTTACATCGAGTCTCCCAGCAACCCCCTGATGAAACTCACAGACATGAAGGCTATTGCCGATATAGGTGAAAAACACGACATCATAACTGTGATGGATAACACATTCATGTCTCCATACAATCAGCGCCCCATGGAATACGACATTGATGTGGTTGTTCATAGTCTCACCAAGAGTCTCAGCGGTCACAGCGACATGGTGGGAGGCGCAGTAATCGCTAGCGCTGAGTTCATGGAACGGATGGATCCAGTCTTCAAGAACATGGGTGCCACCATGGGGGCGTGGGATGCATGGCTTACCCTCCGTGGGATCAAGACTCTCCATGTACGGTGGGACCGGATAAACGAGAACAGCGTCAAGGTAGCAAAGTTCTTGGAAGATCACCCCAAGATTGATCACGTTAACTACCCTGGATTAGAGAGCTTTCCCCAGTACGAGTTAGCTAAGCGCCAGATGGACGGTCCCGGTGGGATGATGAGCTTCGAGTTGAAAGGAGGTTTGGAGGCTGGACGTAAAATGATGAACAGCGTAGAGCTCTGCAGTTTAGCTGTAAGCCTTGGTGCTGTTGAGACGCTTATCAGTCACCCAGCTAGCATGACACATAGTATTATACCACGTGAGGAGCGATTGAAGGCTGGATTAAGTGATGGCTTGGTGCGTCTCAGTGTTGGGATTGAGAATGTGAAAGACATCATCAAGGACCTAAACCAAGCGCTAGCTCAAATCTAATTCTTCTCACTATATTACTAAGTCGAGTTTTATCTTAAGTGAGAATGACTCAAGTATTTGGGTAGTTAATGGTGGCGTTTACTTTTACAAAGCAATTTGAGAAAAATACCGAGGCTTACACTCCAATGGAGGTGTTTAAACTTCTTTAGGGTACCTTGCATCTTAACATAGCGCTAGATAATTATACAACACAAATCCTCTCCAATAACAGGGATTTTATTAGAATACCCGTGTAACTAAATTGCTTATATGGAGCCTCGAGCGGGATTCGAACCCGCGGCCTACAGCTTACGAGGCTGCCGCTCCACCACTGAGCTACCGAGGCACTGCAAGCCCTATTCGAGATACATGTTTAAAAGAAATTTGGAGAAAAAAATTAGGTCCAGGCGACAACGCCCTTCTTCTTGAGTTCATCCATGTATTCTTTGGACTTGCCCAGCAGGTCACAGATAACGTACTCGTTGTCCTGTCCTAGTAACGGTGCGTGTCTCTTCAACTCTGGCTGTGTCTTACTCATCTTGAAGGGGAAGTTTATGGCCTCATATTTCCCTGCTTTGGGGTGCTCTATCTCTTGGAATAATCCTCTTGCGTTAAGATGTGGATCAGCTACAGTATCCTTGGTGTGGTAAACTGGTGCAACCGGTAGACGAGCTTCAACGAATTTGTCCACGGCCTCTTTCTGGGTGTGCTCTGAGACCCATTTCTCTAATTTCTCTGTGTCGAAATCTGGGTCATCAAATATGTCTCGGACAGTATCAACGGCCTTGGGACTATAAGCTCCTATACGTACCCATTCACCATCCTTAGTTTGGAATAATCCCCCGATTCCTCCACCTGGATTCTCTTTTCTCATTTCCGCTGGCGTGGTTTGGCCCAGTTGCCATAATGTTATCGCTGTGTTGAAGGCTGTCATTATCTCGAACTGGCTCAGATCGAGCATCTGTCCCTCGCCTGTGAAGTCCCTGTATCTTAAGGCTGAAACTATTCCGAAAGCGGCCATGGTTCCAGGGCCGATGTCACCGTATGCTTGAGCCATCTCTAGTGGTGGCCCCTCTGGGTCTGCTCTATCCCCGGTGAGCCGTGTGTGGCCGCTCATGGCTTCAGCTATCATGGCGTAGCTTTTACGTTCATTGTATGGACCTGTCTGACCGAATCCGCTGAGGGCGGCGTAGATAATTTTTGGGTTTATCTCATTGAGTACATCGTAGCTTAGTCCCATCCTCTCCATGGCGCCCACGCTCATGTTCTGGACCAGTACGTCGCTTTTCTTTATGAGCTCTTTGAGTAGTTCTAATCCTTCTGGTTCCTTTGTGTTGATGGTTACATCTTTCTTGTTAAGGTTCAGGTGGTGGAATGTATACGGTACTCCCCCATAAACTCCGCTCCTGCTGAGCCTGTCTATGGCCCCCCATGGTGGTTCCACTCTGATTACTTCAGCTCCCATGTAACCTAGCATCATGGTACACCATGGACCGTACCAGACGTGGGTCATATCCACGACCCTGATATCTTCAAGGGGCATCTTCATGTCACTCAAAACTAATCACAACAATAAGGCAAGGCTTCCGATATAAGATGTTTACCCGGGTTCCATTTTTATACCTCCCGTGGTGATATTCGAGTGATAATTATGACCACAGTCTCTGAGGTGGGGGAACGTGCAGTTATAAAACGAGTGATGAAGCACTTGACATCCATGCCGGGTATGCCACTTCCTTTTTGGGACGATGCCTCGGCGCTGAGCCTGGGTGATGGACGAGCATTGGTTATTAACACGGATATGCTGGTATGGGAGACTGATATCCCACAGGGTATGACCCCTTTTCAGGCTGGTAGAAAGACCGTTGTGATGAACGTAAGCGATCTTGGGGCCAAAGGGGTGAAACCCCTAGCTTTTATGCCTAATATCGCGGTCCCGGCAGATTACCCAGTTGATGATGTGGTGGAGATGTCGAAGGGGTTTGAGGCGGGGGTTAGGGCTTATGATGCCTACGTGGTGGGGGGTGACACTAATGAGGCGTGTGATGTAATAATAGCCGGTTCAGCCATAGGTATAGTAGAAGAGAAGTATTTAATGAAGCGAGCGGGAGGCGTTGAACCCGGTGACACTCTGGCTGTAACCGGTTTATTTGGTTTAACCTCCGTGGGTTTCACATATCTCTTGAATGGCATTAAGCCGTCACAGGAGGTTGAACAAGCCGCACTGGAGAGCATTTACATGCCAGAGGCTAGGGTGGATGAAGGACTGGCGTTAGCGGAGACCCGCGCCATCACCAGCTGTATGGACAGCAGTGACGGATTATCCGTTAGCCTGTATGATCTTAGACGTAGCTCGGGCTATGGCTTCCTGGTGGATTCGGTACCAGTTCATCCTTTAGCTATGCGCTATGCTGAGAATAACCACTTGGATCCCATTGACCTTGCTTTTAATGGGGGTGAGGAGTATGAGCTTGTGTTCACTTATCAACCGGAGGATGAGTCTAGAGTTAGGGAAGCTCTTAACTCGGTTGGATGTAGCCTAGTTAAGATCGGTGTAGTCACTGAGGATGAAGAGATACTCCACAGGACGGATACTGGTCTAGTACCCATAAAGAAGGGTGGCTGGAACCACTTCACGTAGAAAATAGACTTCAAAGCTTATCTTTTCGCTCTCATCTATACTATTATGCAGTCTCGAATACCTGTCTCAAAACCCTTGGCGCTGGTCGTGATTGGGTTAATAATCGGTGTTAGTCTTGGGCTTGGCTCGGGTTACGCAGTCTTCTATCCTGATATGGTTAATGAAAGAAGCAATACCGTTGAGGAACGGATAAGTGATATAGAGGATAATGTTTCTGCTCTTGATTCCAAGCTTTCCTCGGTTAATGAGAGCATCAATGTGATTGATGAGAACCTAGAGGGCATACTGGTCTTAACGGATGTGGTTGACAGGATATCGGACTGGGTCTCGGCGCTGGAGAATGGGCAGATAAACCTCAACAGTGACCTAAACACTATTGAGGATGAACTTGCTCAGTTAAAGACTGATTTGAATTCTCTTGAGGGATCTTGGAGTGATATGACTCAGAGTTTTTCAGACCTTGAGACCGCGTATAACTCGGTGAATAATGAGCTTGAGGAAATACAGACACTAGTGAGGGAAAATGATGGAGTAAGACTATTGACGGCTCACTTAGCTAATCCCTCAAGCGACTTTGAGCAGAGTATAGCAGAGGATGTCTTTGATGTACTTATCGAGGAGGAGCAGAAATTTGAGGCGTGGGTGAATCTCTACGGGGAGAACACCGCCAAGATATTATTAAAGCAGGAGATTGACGCCATGGCGGGTAGTCTGGTATGGAACCCAACGGCTAACACAGAAGTGGGTAAGGATAGTTATCAGGTGAAGCTGGAGACCTATTTCACTATGGAGTTTCGCCCGGCTAAGGTTACTGTGAATAATATGCATATGGAGGTCAAGGCTACTGTGGATATTGATACCGGGGCT
>CAZLHA010000077.1:0-11378 GCA_964559155.1 uncultured Candidatus Bathyarchaeia archaeon
GTGACTGCCAGACCACAGTAGCTGGAATGCTAAACACTTGTCCAACATGTGGCTCCAGCAAAATCCGTCACTGGAGCAGGATAACTGGATACTATACAGATATTACAGGCTGGAACGAGGGCAAGCGCCAAGAATTAATGGACAGATATAGAGTAACTATCTAACATCTCCCTTTTTTAGTAACACACTTATTTTTTCATTGTATGAAATGACCCCTTATTGGTCACGTTAAATCAGAGGTCACTGAGCCAGCGGATATGAACTGGGGCCAAGTTGAATCAGAGATAATACTCGAACCAGAGTACGCCCCGGGGTTACTCGGTCTAGAAGGATTCAGCCACCTACTTGTACTCACATTCCTCCACGAGGCAGAGTATAATCCTGAGAAACACCTCAGACGTCACCCCCAAGAAAGAGAAGACATGCCACTTCTAGGAATATTCGCTCAAAGAGCCAGACACAGACCTAACAGGATCGGCGTAACAGCAGTTGAAATACTAGAAGTAGGTGAGGACCGGGTTAAGGTATGTGCTCTGGACGCGATAGATGGCACCCCCGTTATCGACATAAAACCATATGTCCCAGTATATGACAGCAGGGACGCTAAGACACCGGAATGGATGAATAAGATAATGCAGGACTACTTCTAACCTGAAAACTGTTAAGCACCATGAGACCAATCATATCCCATGTCCATAATAGGTAAAACAATAGAAGAAATACCCACACCAGCGCTACTACTAGACCTGGAGAAGCTCCAGTGGAACATCGATAAGATGTTCAAATTCGCGCGAAAAACAAACGTAAACGTCAGACCCCACGCCAAGACCTTCAAAGCAGCAGCTATATGCAACAAGTTAATTGAGGCAGGAGCCTGCGGAGTCATGACCCAGAAACTCAGTGAAGCAGAGACATTACTCAACAGCGGGATCCTATACGGGGATAAGAACATACTCATCAGCCAGGAGATAGCGGACCCCGAGAAACTGGAGAGACTTGTAGCCATGACAGTGGCAATGGGGGAGGGAAAAGTACTCACCAGCCTAGATAATCTACAAGAAGCAGAGATGATCAGCAGGATCGCGGAGAAATGGGGTGTTAAGCAGGATGTTATTATCGAGATCACCCACGGCAGATGCGGAGTCTCCCCCGGTGAGGACGCCGTTAAAATGGCTAAAAGACTAGTTAAACTCCCGGGACTCAACTTTAGAGGAATCTACGGCTACGAGGGCCCCGTCCCAAGGGAGACCGCTCTTGAACGCAATAAGCAGACAGTCGATACAGCGGAGGACATTAGAGAAGCGGGGATAGATGTAGAGATCGTATCAGCGGGTAGCACAGCCACATACAAGGTCACGGGCAACTATCCAGGGATCACCGAGATTGAACCAGGTAGCTTCGTATTCGGAGCCGGAGAAAAAGGCAGCGGATACGGGTGGAAAAGCATCAATGATGTCTATTTTAAGAACAGTTTGACCGTACTCACTCAGATAATCAGCGACAACTTCCAGAACAGAATGGTGACAGACGCGGGGGTAAAAGTAATGTCAGGGGGACATAGTGACGTTGACCCCGTAGTACTGGTCCAAGCGGATGGAGAATACATAGATTTTAAACGCGTGGGACTAAGCGAGGAACATGGAACCATCTACTTCGAAAAAGACGACCCAGGGAGAAAAAAACTAAGATGGGGACAGAAAATCCAGTTCACCCCAAACCACTGCTGCACGACAGTCAACCAACATGACGAGATAGTGGTTATCAAAGACGAGAAAGTCTGCGCCGTCTGGCCCATAACAGCCCGCGGCCGCTACCAGTAACCCTCACATTTCTTCAAAAATAATTTAAATGTCAACAACCACAGGTTAACTGAACCGGGTTGACTTTTAGAGTAGGATACCTAACACAGAGAGAGACTGAGATATGGGGACTACGCAGACACAAATTATCCCAGTCAGATATTGGACGAGAACTAGGAGTCAGCAGACAGGCAATCCACAAAGCATACCATAATATTGATGAAAAAATAGAACAAGCATTCATAGAGGCAGCAGAGACCAACAACCTTGAAGTAAAAACCCTCAACCTAGTCGATGGAGTAATGTCCGCATACAGCCCCGCCCATGACCTACCCGTAATTGTTAGCCTAAGCAAATGCAACGGCTTGAAAGTCTGGTACATGTATGAAGGAAACTGCGAAACATGCAGCCTAGAAAAAACCTGCAGAGAGACCCTAATAGCCGAAGCAGAGGAAAGGGAAATCGAGTTACAATCAACAGACCAACTCATACCACCCACCCGGCTCGCGAAAAAAATATTCCAGAGGTATCAAGATGATTAAAAACGCATGTCCCTATGCACCAGGAGAAATAAAACCAAAAACCATGCCACCACCCATAACAGGCAACGGACAAATAAAGAACCTCTACACCCTAAAAAACCTAATCATAATACTATGCTTCCTGACACTAATCCTCATCTACACCCAAAACTACCATATGCTCGACCAGAGCAACAAACCAGTACTATTCCAAGACTGGTACACCATTAAAATGAGCATATACACATACGCATCAATAATGCTAACCCACTTCATCCGACAACACAAACGCAAACAAAAAGAACAAACGAACAAATGAACACCCACCCCCCGGTAAACACCATAAGACAATAAAACCACAAACACCAAAAACAATCAATGAACATACTAGAAACAGCAACCAACCGAAAAACAACACGCATATTCAAAAAAACCCCCGTAAAAGAAGAAGACATAAAATACATAATAGAAACAGCGAGACAAGCACCAAGCGGCAGCAACGCACAACCCTGGAGATACATCATAGTAACAGCCCCAGAACAGAAAAAGAAGATAAGGAAATCAGCCGAAAAAGGCGAACAGAGATTCTATGAATCAATAAGCCCTGAACGAAAAAAATGGTACAACGAAAAAGGGTTAAGCCCATCAAAGCCACTTCTCACACAAGCACCAATCCTAATTATAGTGCTAGGAGACACAACCGCACCTAATTACAAACCAAGTGTATGGGTTAGTATAGGATACGCCATACTAGCAGTTGAAGAACTCGGGTTAGGGACAGTTACATACACCCCATCTGATCCTAAACTAGTCTCCAAAACGGTAAACACACCTAACAACTACATAGTCGAATCCATTCTACCCATAGGATACCCAAATGACCCCAAGGAAAAAGAAAAACGAAAACAAGTTACTGAACTAGTTTTCAGAGACAAATGGGGAAACCCTTTCTAGGAAACTCCATATTTCTGAAACTTTAAGCCGAAACCATAATAGATATAGGGGGCTTAAATCAAAACACCAAATAGGCGTATTTCTCTGGGTTAATCAGCCAGCCTTATTAATCCAGTTGACAGAGGCGTCCACTCCACTAACTCACTTGAAACAGCCCAAAAATAAGTGGGCCTGTAGAGAAACAACCATGGGGCATCATCCCGGATCAACTGGAATATTCTCCGGTATAACCCTTCACGTTGATCTCTATCAAAAGTTCTCTGAGCGCGATCAATCAATTGGTCAACCTCAGAGTTACTATAACCCTCCCACCACGGACCACGAGTACGGGAATGGATCTTCTCCTTGAGAACCCTAAAAGCACTAAGTGGACTGGAGTCAAAGCAGCACAAGTCATGGATCCTCTTATGACGAACCATCTCAGCGTAGGCCGATCTATTCCTATAATATATCAAATCCACGTCTACCCCTATCGTTGCATAGTACTCTTTCAGAGCCTCTCCCAGCTCTGGAGCCTCATCAGGCATCTCGGTGGGAACATCAATGCCTAATTTCAAGCCATCCGTGTACCCCGCTTCCCTAAGCAAATCTTTAGCCCTTTCTGGGTCAAATGGATAAGATTTGGTATCAGGATTATATCCAAAATGATGCGGCGTAATATAACCTGTAAGCTTGGAAGCAGCCCCGTGTTTAACACGGTCAATAATCGTATCAACATCAACCCCATAACTCAACGCTTGTCTTACAAGCCTATTTCTACAAGGCCCCTCCATAGCGTTCATCATGAAAATAATACATAGACTGCTCTCCAAGGATCTAATAACAGTCCTATTAGAGCCTTCATGCATCTTAGTACGTGAATAGGGGATTAAAGCACCGATATTAACATCCCGTTCAAGAACCATCTCAGAGCGAGCGCCTGGATCAGGCTCCTCAATGAAAGTCAACTCATCCACTAATGCCTCTTTACCCCAGTTATCCCTGTTTCTCTCAAGTACAACCTCACCCCGGCGTATAGACCCGATCTGATAAGGCCCAGAACCTATGTATTCGTGGGGCAGTCGATCAATATAATCTCCAGGAGCTATCGGTATCTCAGCGAGGATATCCAGTAAATCAGCCATGGGTTCACTAGTAGTTATGGAAAAAGTATCATCACCCGTTGACTCAAACTTCGCGTCTCCAAGATAACCAGCATAGACCCCCTGCGTACCATATGCGCCTCCTATAGAGGGATCAACTACTCGTTTAAGCGAAGCAACAATATCATCCGACGTTAAGCCATCTCCATTATGAAACCTTACCCCCGGTCTAACCCTGAATAACCAAGTTAAACCATCGGGTTGAACAGCCCAACTCCAAGCCAGAGCTGGTTTAAAATAACCTTGACCCACACGATAAACGAGTGAATCATACAATGCTGCCAGTAAGGTGTTTCTATTTATTGAGTCACTGCAAATATGCGGATCACCTATATCTACACTACTCTGGGTAATTCTAAGATAATCTAATTTCATAGAAATATAATGAATTGAGGGAAAATAGGTTTGTCGCTACTTAAAATCACTAATATCAGCGGGATCCTCTTGTTCCGCTACATCCTCTAGACTTCTCCCCGTTTTAACTGAGTTCGGCTTATCAGAGGTTATATCACTACCCGGCTCCGCGTGGTCTCCCTTCATCTTGAAGAATAACCAGCGAGGATTATCCCCCTTACCTGTACGTATGAGGGCAAAATCACCGACAAGTTTACTACCCTTTAAAGTGATAGTAGCGTGGCCTTCATCTAGGCTCTCAGAGAATGTTTTCTCTTCTTTCTTATTCTGAAAAGTTCCAGTATCCCATATAATCACAGTGCCTGCCCCATAATTTCCCTCAGGTATCACACCCTCAAAATCAGCGTATGCCATAGGATGATCCTCGGTAGGTATTGCTAATCGCTTCACACTTGGATCCATGGAAGGACCCTTTGGGACGGCCCAAGACTTCAAAACCCCATCGGATTCTAATCTCAGATCATAGTGGAGGTTGCTGGCATCGTGTTTCTGGATAACAAATACCGGTTCCCCAGAGTTTTCCGCTAGTTCCCAATTGGGCTCTGCTGTATCCGAGAAATCCCTCTTCTCTTTATACTCTTTGAGAGGCTCTTCTTTACTCATAGATAAGTTATAGAGCTGATATGATATAGGTATTAATCAAAAAATAAGATATTGGTTAGACTTCAGCCATCTTCTCGCCCACTTTACTGGCGAGACTTCTAGCCTGTCCATTTGCCTTGGCAATCAATAGCTCTATGGTTTGGCTTGTTGGCCACTCGGATTCTACAGCTACGGAACGTGCCTGTGTTACTGCTTTCATTAATATGCTGGGCAGTGTCTGTGGAGTCACGTAGGCCGCCTCTATGGCTACCTTGAAGGCGCCTCCTACGGCCTGCTCTAGCTGTGTTCTATACTGGTCTAGGTCAAGATCCAGATCTTCGCCTAGGAGAATCTCACCGTTCTCATAGACAGCTTTGATTTTCAAACCCATCTCGGATACTTTGATATCCATACGTTGAAGCAGATCAGCTAGATCTTCATTGATCTCTTCTCCTTTCTTGCATACGGTTGTGTCCTGAGTCACCCATATGTTACCTGCTTCAATGCGGGTCCTAACATTGAGGGCTCCGAATTTCCCGATAAGGGGACCGGGGCTTAGCCCAGTGTTTCCAGCTGACAGGGTTATATCCTTTGTTGCGATATCCCCCGGTTTAGCAAATACCTCAACCTTGTTAGCGTCTAACTCCATGACTATTTTGAAGGGGTTGCCATCGGTAAAGAGAAACACGTTCGGTCCACTGATAGTATCAATGAAGCTATCTGTCCCCTCTTTTCCAGCCTCCTCCATACTGATGCGCATCAAGGTGTTTTTTACGACCCTGAAATTGTGACGATCACGGAGTTTTTTTCTGATATCCTGAAGCATTGAGCTGCTTACTTTGTTTAGATCTGCTGCTGCAATGATCTCATAGTTATTGATTAGCTCGACTGTTTCCTGAACGGTCTCAATTTTATCGGATGGAATGTTGCTGCTCATTATTTTCACCTACACGAGCTTGACACTGTCACCCATGGTTAGCTTCAAGTACATCGTTTTGATGTTCTGGAAGCCTCTCTTCGTCGCAGCAGTCAGATTTCTGAGTACTGTTTCGATGTTATCGGCGACTTCTTCGTTGCTCATTCCCTCCTTTCCTACTATGCAGTGGACAAATGGTTTGTCTCTGCTCCTGAGTACGATAGTACGGCGCTCGCGTTCAATTATCTCGTCT
Organism: uncultured Candidatus Bathyarchaeia archaeon; assembly: GCA_964559155.1. Taxonomy (GTDB): domain Archaea; phylum Thermoproteota; class Bathyarchaeia; order TCS64; family TCS64; genus RBG-16-57-9. The sequence continues at coordinate 6,582 of CAZLHA010000077.1, forward strand.
ATGGGTGCCTGTGGAGGCACAGGGGTGGGCATTTTTCCCCTAGGTCCTAGGATTGGTCCTGCTACGCGACCCACTGTTGGCATCATCGGTGCCTCAGCGACGAACGAGTCATATGGTGCTAACTTTTTCTTAGCTGCCGTTTTATCCGTCGCAAGCTGATCAAGTTCTGCGGGCTCTAGTACTTCGTCCGCTCCTGCCCTCCTTGCTCTCAGCGCTAGGTCGCCTGAGGCGAATACGAGAACCTTCCTGTCTCCAACTCCATTGGGAAGCTGGAAACGTAGATTGATTCTGTTATCAGGCCTATTCATGTCGAGCTCCCTAAGGTTAACGGCAATATCGAAGCTCTGCTCAAAGTTTCTTTCTGGTGAGGCTTCTCTTGCCTTTTCGATTCCTTCTATTATTTCTTCTCGTGGGAGTGACATTATAGATTCCTCTCTTTCTCACATGGTATATAATTTAAAGGTTTATTCAGCCGCCGCCAACTGTTCATCATATTCACCGGCCTTGATGGCTTCCTGAACCTCTTTTGCTGTATTTCCATCAATAGTTACACCGGCGCTCTGACAAGTACCCAGAACTTCTCTTACCGCAGTCTTTAAGGTTGCGGCATAGATTCCTGGTCTCTTCTTCTTTGCTATATCAATCAATTGATCGAAGCTTAGATCAGCTACAAAGTTCGTGTTAGGTTCTCCTGATCCTTTCTCCAAACCAGCGGCTTGACTTATTAATGCAAATGTAGTTAACATGCCGACTTCGACGGTGAACTCCTTGGTATCTGTATCAATGGTTACGTCTACTGGTACCGGTAGTCCGTCGTATTCGGCTGTTTTCTCGTTGATGGTATTGACGATGTCCATGATGTTAACACCCATGGGTCCAAGAGCTGGACCGATTGGTGGACCACCAGTGGCTTGACCGCCGTTGACAATGAAGTTTAATGTTTTCTCTACCATTATTATTCTACTCCTTTGAGTTCTCGGACATAGTCAGCGTGGACTGTGATAGGCAATGTGAAAGCAGCCTCAAGTATCTCGATGGTTACCTCCTCCTTTGAGGCCTCCACTCGTACAACCTTTGCCTGCATTCCTTTGAAGGGACCTGCAACTACTTCTACTAGGGTTCCTTCATCTAGACCTTCTACAACCGGCTTGGTTTCTATATAATGGTCTACCTCATCCGGACTGATTACCCCTGGCACCCTTTGTCGAGTGTGCCTCATACCTCTAATGAGTTCATCCACTATGTGGGGTGTCTGAGCCTCTATAATTATGTAGCCCTTTAACTCAGCTGGAGCTAGTATAGCCTGTATCGGTGTGCCTTCAACTTTAGCTTTGTCAGCTAGCATTTGGGCAACCGTTCTCTCTTGGCCATTCGTAACTTTTACCGCGTAAAGGGATGTTCGTATATTTCTTTCGGACAACTAGACCACGCCCGATGCACCAAGCATTATCAAGCGCGTAGATATTAAGATTCCTAAAAAAATCACCGGTTTAACCTATTCTAAACAGGGAAGACATATAAAAGACCACAATGGATTGGTAGTATCTGGTGAAAAATGTGGGAGTATTATCTAAGATACTATCCTTTGTCGCGACAAAACAACTTAACACAGCAGTATTATTATGGGAGTTTGAATTAGTGACAATTGCAGCAGGGGGATTCCTTATGCTATTATTGTACTTGTTCTACGTAAGGTATCCATACAATAAAGAAACTTAGGCAGTAGGCTGTATTACAGCCGCTAATAGTCTAATAACATAACCAATAGAGCCCAGTATACCGATGCCGGCGAACACTATTTTTAGACTCATCCAATATGTCTTCCAGTCAGGTCTAGAGAGAGTCCTAAGTAACCTGTCTGCGGATTGGAAAAACTCGTTTAACCCCATTTTATTCACCCTATCGAAACATATATCCTAGTTAAAGTTTACGAATCCTCTAGGAGTTTCTCTGCGAACCACTCGGGGTCAAAAGATTGCAGATCTTCATATTCTTGACCAACGCCTATGAATAATACTGGTTTTCCTGTTAAATATGAGACGCTTAGACTGCTTCCTCCTTTTGCATCTGCGTCTACTTTAGTTAGTATGGCTGCATCGAAGCCTATTTGTTCATTGAAAGTCATGGCTTGTTCGGTTGCGTCGTTTCCGATTAGACTATCTAGAATCATTATGGTTAATTTGGGTTGAACGATCCGTTTCATTTTCTTAAGCTCGTCCATTAGGTTACGGTTGGTCTGCATTCTTCCCGCTGTATCGATTAGTACAACATCTATGTTCTGTGCTTTTGCATGTTCAACTGCATCGTATCCTACTGCGGCAGCGTCTGATCCATATTTATGACGTATTACACGTATACCAAGTCTTTTCCCGTGTTCCTCAAGCTGCTCGATTGCCCCTGCGCGATATGTGTCACCAGAAGCCAACACAACACTGTATCCCTTCTTTTTCAGTTTATAGGATATTTTTGCTATTGTCGTCGTCTTACCTGTGCCATTGATTCCAACAAACATTACACTGAAAGGTTCTTCTATATTCGTGGATTCCTGAATAAGGTTCCAGAAATCGATACTTTCCTCGCCTTTCATCACGTTTTCAAGGGATTCTTTAAGAGCGTCTTTAACTACACTTATTTTATCTCCGAAACGAGGAGCATCAGTACCTAGTAGCCGTTCTTTTAGATCTGTGCAGATATATTCTGCTACTTCTACGCTTACATCATTACCGATTAACTGGATTTGTAGATCCCATAAAATTGGTTCTATATCTTTCTCAGTTAAACCAGAATTACTAATCTTGTTGACTATATCTTTAAGTCCATTCTTCAGTTTTTCAAACATTAAATGGATCCCTGAGCCCCTTGTTGAATCTCAGAGGAAAGTCGCTCCGCCATACGTTCATGAGATTGAAGCTGCGCCATTATTTGGTTAAGTTGTTGTTCAACTGAGGTTTTAGCGTGTTCCATCTCGTCTAATCGTTCAGTTACTTCCTTGACGGCATCATCATAAGACATTTCGAGTGATACATCAGCACCTATCCCTACCACTACTTTTTCTATATCCCCAAGGTTGGCGTTGATAAAAGCAGAGCCACCTATAGGTACTAGTAGATTACTGTCTGACTCGATATCTTTCAAGTCTCCAAGTGATTGTTTTGCTAGTCTTAACTCCGATACGGATGCCATCAACATTTGAAGCCTCTGCTGGAGAGTGTTAACCGTTCCCTCCATCATACGCATCTCGGATATTAGTTGCCGAAATCTGTTTTCTTTATCTTGAAGACTTTGTTCCATTTTTATTCTTCCTGTTTTTCCTCAGTTATTTTGTTGATCGTTATCTCATGACGCTTGGCTCTATGACGACTCCCAAGCTCGGCATACACTCTCTCAACAGCATGATCTTCTTTGGTAGCTGATACAACCTTGTTGAATAACAAAGGCTCAAAGAAGTGTTTCTTCATAATCTCGCCTTGTATTCTGTAAAGTTTTACGCTCAAAGTTATGCCTCCGCCAGTTGAACAGTAACTAGACCATCGCTGTCTTTGGTCATTTTTACACGGATCTTTCTTGGTGGGCTCTTAATCCCTTTAGCCCAGATAGCTTCATTAACACTAGGATCAATTATAATCTCAGTGGGTTTCATATGACGTTCAGTGAATTGCTTCAGTATGAACATAGCTTTCTCTGCCCTTCGATACTTCTGGGCAATCCAAGCCTTTCTAAGAGGTACAGTATAGATTCGTTCCATCTCTGACATCGTTAATCACTATGCTCTTAATTTTCTATTACGCCAATTGCGTCTACTCGTTGGACTCCACCTGACATCGCCTTTAGTCTTGGCGATAATCCAAGCGGGGACCGATTTCTTTGATTTTCCTGCTTTTGCTAATCGTAGTTTATAGGCTAAATGTTTGTTTCTTGCCATTTTTCTTATACTCTCCTAATATTGATGTCCCTCTTTTTCTGCTGGCTTTGAACCTGTTTAAGTAGCTTCTTTAGTAGCTCATCTGACATGGGTAGAGAAACCCTTCCACTCTTCGCCAACTGAATTAACTGCAACTCCATTTGAGACGCGAAATCAGGTCGAACCAGTTTCACGTTCTGGAGTCTCTGTCTTGCTTCAGGGGTTAGAATTCTACGCATGAGGGCCTGCTTCTGGGCTTCTGCTTCAGCCTGAGCTTGTGCTTGAGCTTCCGCTGCTTGACCCTGATTTTCTCTCTGAGTTTTTAGCTCTTCCAGTCTGCGTTTCCTTAACGCGGATAGATCCTCATCTGAAGTCATTGAATATCACTCTAGTAGGGTTGAAGTTTTGGGTTTTCTCTTTCAAGTTCTCGTTTTATCTGTGTTGACATGGCGTCTAACAGACTTCTACCTTTTCCAGTAACTGTTCGTCCTTTAATACCATCTTTCTGGGCTAACCCTGCTTGTTCAAGTTGCTGCAGGATAGTCCTGATGATGTTTCCACCAGCTTTTGCGAAGTGAGAAGGCCTAACGCCTCTTCTTTTTCTTCCACCGTACTCTTTTCTGAGTTTGCTTACGCCGATGGGTCCTTTCATGTATAGTTTTCTTAGCATGCTGGCGCTTCTTACATACCACCAGTCTGGATTCTGGGGTACTCGTTCAGCGTGGCTCCCAGTCTTAACATAGCTAGCCCACTCTTCGGGCTGTATCTCACGGAAATTCTCTTTCATGTATCCAGAGAGCCTGTCGATTAATACGTCTGCTGGTACATCGTATGCGGTTGTCATTTTTCTTCTTCCCAGATGTGTTGAACCATTACAGGAACTGACATATATACAT
>CAZLHA010000078.1:0-11369 GCA_964559155.1 uncultured Candidatus Bathyarchaeia archaeon
TAATCGACATCAATCATAGACCCTATGCCAAACACTCATCCTTCTACCATAGCAAACAACTCACCAGTATTTGGATCTATAATAGCAGCAATGTTCCTACGAGGATTTGAGCATGGAAGATCTATCCAAGTATGGATACTCCCAAACATATTAACCCTGAAAGACAGTTGGTGAATCTCGTGAGACATGATAACAAAATATGCTTCCATTAACACCATAAGGATCAGCCGAGATACCCGCGCTAATCGCGATCTCTCTAACCTGCTCTAAAGTAACCTTAAAGGGTTGAAGATTACCCTCAACAGGGCAGATACTCTTCACCATCAACTAGATTCCAGTATGGATCAAAGTAAAGGTAGATTGAAACACTTCCCTTGTAGTTACCCACTTTTATATTAATTATTTTAAAACACAAAGTGAGTCGAGTTTCCATGACCTAGATTGTAATCGACCACGAAATTATACCACTTTAGCCTTATTACATCAATTAATACGTATGTTTTATTAATACTTTATATTTAAAAGATTACATCTTGAACGAAAACAACGTGCAGAAAAGATTAAACGAGTCACTAGAAAACAACTGGCATGGACACGGACTCTACAACCTACTAGACATACCCCACACTGAAGCATCCAACAGACCAATACCCCACAGACACACCATCTGGGAGATCACAGAACACATAACATACTGGATGAAAACAGCAGCAGAAATACTAGAAGGCCAACCACATCCAAACCCAGGAGAACTAAACGACTGGCCAAAAACAGGAACCACCGAAAAAGAATGGAACAATACCAAAACCAACCTTCATACATCGCATAAGATGTTAAAAGAAGCCATAAATAGAAACCATAAAAAACTAGACCTCAAAATCCCAGACCAAGAATTCACATACCAATACATGCTAGAAGGAATCAACAAACACAACATATACCACACAGGACAAATAATACTACTACGAACAACAGGCCCATAAACACCCAAATCGACAAAATTAAACGACAGATTAAGGCTCTCCCAGTCCACTTTTAACCGTCAACCTTTTCAGTTAATGAACCGTTTTCTCGGTTATGTCAACTTATTTTGAGAAACAACCTAGCCCTGAAGAAATCAAGGAAATAAGTAAGAGATACACTTCGTGGCTGGAGATAGATCTTGACAGTATTGAAAAAAATCTAGACGAGATTAGAGAACATACTGAGACCACGGTTATGGCTGTTGTTAAAAATAACGCCTATGGTCACGGACTAATTCCGATAACAGCGCACTTGGAGAACTTGGGTGTTGAATGGTGTATGGTGGCCAAACTCTATGAGGCCCAGATGATACGAAGAGCAGGGTTAAAGCTTAATGTACTAAATATGGATGTTCTTTTCACACCTGAACAGTACAGGGATGTGGTGGAGAAGAGGATAACTCAGACCATCTACACCAAGGAAGACGCGGAGAAACTAGAAAAAGCAGCAAAAGAGCTGAATAAAAAGACTGAGGTTTTCATCAAGGTGGATACTGGTTTAAACAGGATAGGAGTCCGGCACAATGAGGCATCAGATTATATCGAGTATGTAAATAACCTAGAAAATGTGGATGTCAAAGGTATTTTCTCAACGTTCCAGCAGAACCCTGATATGGATAGGGAAATGATGGAGAAACTTATAGCAGTTGACAAGCAATTAAAAAAGAGAGATATTAAAGTTCCCATTAGAAGTATGGCCAGCACGGATGCAACATTCCACAACCCTGAAGGCTGGCTGGATCTTGTGAGACCAGGTATGAGTCTATACGGCGTTTACCCCGAGAAAAAAGACTTGAAGGCACCAGTTGATTTAAAACAAGCACTCAGTTTCAAGGCACGTATTGAGTACGTGAAGACAGTAGAGAGAGGAGAAAGTGTAACCTACTGGGGGAAATTTATAGCGCCAAAGAGGATGCAAATTGGCACTATTCACGCCGGTTTCTATGATGGTATCCCAAGGGAGATGGCCAATAAGGGTCGAATACTCGTTGATGGCGTATACAAGTCAAGCCTAGGTTCTGTGAGTTTGAACCACTATCTGGTGGATCTTGAGGGCGTCGAGGCGCAGAAGGGTAAAGTGGTTGAGATCATCGGTAGAGAGGGAGAAAATACTATCAGTAAGACGGCTGAGACCGCTGGCTGGATGACGTATAGCTTATTGAATCATCTGCATGTTAATACGCCAAGGATATATTATCAAGATGGAGAACCCGTGGCGTTACTGGATCCAACTCATTAGCCAGATAATCTTTTAGCATCTATACTCCTCTCATATTCTGATTAAATTGGCGGATATTCTCATCAAGAACGGGGTGCTAATCCCCATGGATCCACAGCGTAGAATCATAGAGGATGGAGCAGTAGCTATAGAGGGAGAAAAAGTACTGGACACGGGTGAGTCTAGTGAACTAGAGAAAAGCTACGATTACGATATCGTCATAGATGCAACGAAGAAGGCCATTATCCCGGGGTTAATGGATGGTCATGGCCACGCCGGGCACAGCCTGCTACGCACACTGGGAATGCATAATAACACATGGTATAAGGCGTGCGAGAAACTCTATGCTGAGGGCTCAACAGCAGAGTTCTGGGAGGCAGAAGCAGCCTTACTCTACCTTGAGCGTCTCAAGTTTGGCACCACATGTGGGATAAGCTTCCTGGGAGGGGGTGACAGTATCATGAGGGTTGATGACCCCAAATACGCCCGAAAGCACTGTGATGCAGCCCAAGAGACAGGTATACGTACATTCGTGGCCGTAGGTCCAAGGAGGCCACCGTATCCAAGCAAGTACTGTGACTGGACAGGAGAGGCTAGAAGGGATCTAATGGTGGGGTTTGATGAACAGCTAGATGTCTGTGAGAAGATAATTCAGGAAAACCATGACAGAGGAGATGACCGGATACAGGTGGCTCTGATGCATCCTGTTCCCCACCCTGAGCAGGAAAGTATAACAGGTCAGAAATTAGGGGATCTCAAGGATCACGCGGCGCGAGTTAATGGACTTAGGGAAAAATACAATCTATTGTTTACCATGGATGGGCATACTCGAGGCACTGTAAAGTTCTCGCACGATGAGCTGGGTTTCACTGGGCCCTATTCTGTGTTCAGCCATAGTACAGAGTTATCCGCGGAGGAGATAGATGTCTGCCGGAAGACAGGTACGAGTATCGCACATAATCCCAGTGCTGTGGCAAGTATCATGGGTCGTTGTCCTGTCCCTGAGTTGATTGATGCAGGTGTAACGGTTGTTCTGGGTAGTGATGGAGGTGCCCCTGATCGTAGTTATGATATGTTCAGACACATGTTCCAGTGCATGAGATATCACCGACGGTATTACAGGGATGCAGATGTTCTTCCCCCAGGCAAGGTCTTGGAGATGGCTACTGTTGATGGCGCCATGGCTTTTGGTTTGGATGGTATTATTGGTAGTATTGAGCCAGGTAAGCAGGCGGATATTGTTCTTGTAGATCTGGATAAGCCGCATTTCTATCCATTGAATATGTTTGTTGATAAGTTGACTTATTTCGGGAATGGATGTGATGTGGATACCGTGATAGTGGATGGAGAGATCTTGATGCAGGAAAGAATTGTAAGATCTGTGGATGAGAGGAAGGTGATGGATGATGCCCAGGAACAGCTTGAGTACGCTCTTGGTAGAGTTGAGCTGGAGGGGCTCTTTGAGACCACTGAGAACTACTGGGGGAAGAGTCATTATTAGAGAATATGTGGATCCAAATCTAGTCCCAGCGAAACACCGCCATCCCCGATTAACGAATCCTAAGAAGCATGAGACACAGTTAGCTCATAACCCTCTTTTCTTGATACTCAAACACCTAGGCAGTTAGAACATGATACCATCAACACCCACCAAATATCTCTGAGAAGCCATCTCAGCAGTCATAACAGTGGACAGATTCACCATAGCCAATAAAAATATCCACAATATTAAATTATATACACATAAAAACATTAATAGACAAAATGAGGGATAATTTAGTACCATAATGGGATAAAATATGTACCCATAAATAATTGGTACATAATAAAATTACTAAACATTTATTAATATACTATAAAACTTCTAATATTTATCAATTAATTATAAAAGTAATAAAAATGTCAAATGTAATAAATGAAAAATGAAGAAGGAGTAAAAACATGAATGAAAAGAACTATTTTTTTCCCATATAACCACCTACCAGTTATCGCACAGAGTGGAGAGAAAAATCATGAGAACACACATATTAACAGACACCGAACGAGAGAGACTAATGAAATGGATAAAACATGGGGAAGAAACACAGACAACACGAAACTTTTTCAGCAAAATCCGTAAAAATCTACCCCAACTAAAAACAGACGTGATACTATTAATCAGGGTACGAAAACACCTCTTAAGCAAGAAAAGGTGGAATAGTAAACCTAGACTAACCACTCAGGTAAATAAGAGTCTAATAACAAACAAAAAAATACAATTAGAAAGAACTAATATGTACACACATAATAAGAGAGTAGAATACATTAATCTTCTTGAGAATCTCTCAAATAATCTGGATACAACCCTAAACGATCCCATCACTCCAATGAAATTTAAGCTGAGAGCAATGACCACCTTAAACAAGATCATAAAGACATGTTATGGAATGGTGAAGGATATAGAAATAGAGATGCTGGAAGAAGAATTTAACAAACTAAACGAAGAAAAAACCCCATATAAAGAGAGGTTATATGATATAGAAGAAAAATAGTGTTCACTAATTTAATACACTTTAAGAACATAAATAACCTATAATCAGTCCATTAAACGTCACATGGTCATAAAAAAATTCAGGAAATACAGTATTAATTTGTCTAGCAGAATGCTCTAACTCATCGATCTGAAAAGCTAGAATAAAAACCATAATTAACATTAGTAATGAATACTACACGAACAATAAAGGAAACAATCTCCACGCCATCTGTCAACAAAAACATTACTAAGAATTCATTAAAAATTCATCCAAAATCCATAAGCTGTTAACACACTTATCACATCTCGTCAATCCACTCACTTTATATTGTAATAAAGATACCATTAACTGAGCCTGTTAAGTGAAGAACGGATCATTGAAACATACTGGTCCATGTGCGTTAAATGGTTTACTTACCTTAACAAGCAGATAAACCAAGAGATGGAGGTGAAGCATTTACTTCATTTAATCGGACAAGCCCCTGCTCAGTTGCCACCCATAGCGGGCCAAGCACTTTTCGCGGGAGGGATTATATTACTAGCCATAATTCTCTGGAGATTCAGCAAGATAAGATAAACCCAGAGTAAGTGGTACAACTACAATCCATAACATGTTTTTTATTCAAACTAAAGCACCAGGTAAGTGCCTGTATGATTGATTATTTTCTTAGTTGATCGATGAAAAGCAGTCAAGGAGAGTGGAGACCTAGAAGTTTCTCAGGGTTAAGTTTAGTCATCTGGACAATATCATCCTCTGGTACCCCAAGGTCCAGCATAAGAGCTATAAACTCCCTAAAACCCTCAACCGGAGGCGGCAAGGTATATACCCCGAAGTCAGTCGCCATAATACAGTTATCTGCTCCAAGCTCCTGTGTGTGTTCCGCAACCGTCTTTATACTGGTCTTGGGGTGTTCACTTGGTATCTTGTCGCTGGCGTACTCGATCTCGATATAATAATCTGTTTTCCTAGTACCGCTGCTATGGCCATATGCTGCTAAAGTATATTCTATGTAGGCTCCATTCTCCACCATTTGATGAAGCTGATCCATAGTTGCGATCTTAAAGATTGTGCTACTAGCCACCATCTTCTTGATACCATACTCTTTACCTAACTCGGTTAACCTTAACGCCTCCTCCGCCGAAACATGTCCTGTAATCATGTACACATCCGGATGACCAGCAATAAGACCTAGAATCTCGTCCAGTTCAGGGCTAGGTGCCTCATCTACAGGTATCTTGATGCTCCTCTCCAATTCCTCTTCCCTGAACTTGGGGTCAGTCTTCCAGAACTCTTTGAACTCGCCATCAATATAGTGACCTTCTCTGCTAGTCATCCAGTGAGTGCTATGGGTTCCAAAGGCTACATATTTAGCACCATCACCATAATAGAGACTGGTTTTCACAGCTCTTGGATTCATTCCCCCGTAGACCGTGTTAAGATTCATACCTCCAAATGTCTGAAAATCCGGTACAGCCTCGTTAACTAACTGGCTAGTACCATTGCTCATCTCAAAGACGTCCATAAATACGATAGCACGCATACCAACGTCTCTTGCTTGTCTAGCGGCTTGAATAGGTGTAACGCTGCGTGGGCTGGATTTTAGATGGGGGCCAGCGTGAACATGTATATCTATGGCTCCTTTCAACAGGTCTAGTGTTTTCTGATATGATCTCCCTTTCGGTAACAAAGCATTACTAAAAGGGAGACATATTATATCAAACCTCCCACAGAAAGGTCTTAACGTTGATCCGGGCAACAATATGCGAAATTATCCAAGAGGGACAGATCCTTCTTCAACACAAAGCAGCTGGACGATTTGGGGAGGGAAAATGGAATGGTCCTGGAGGCAAACTAAAATCTAATGAAACACCTCTTGAAGGCGTAATACGAGAAGTAAAAGAAGAAACAGGACTAACGATTCATGATCCTGAACTCTTAGGTAGGATCAACTTTTTTTTCGGTGAAAAAACAGAGCCAGACTGGACTACTTACATTTTCCTTGTTACAGATTATACTGGCGATTTAACACCGAACGAGGAAGGAGAACTAAAATGGTTCAACATTGAGGAAATTCCCTACCATGAGATGTGGCTCGATGACAAACACTGGTTACCACATCTAATCCAAGGGAAAAAAGTAAAAGCGACTTTCTGGTTCGACGAAGATGGGGAAAAAATACTAAGATACTCTCTCGAAACAAAGAAGAAAAAAAGTAACTATATGTCAAATTGAAACCTCTATATGTCATACTTACAACATCTACTTAAAGTCAAAATAACTGTGAATAATTTGAGTGAAATAAGAGAAATAATCGGACTAGAAGAAGAAATAACTATCAAAGGCCTATTGGGAGAGAAAAAAGTAAAGGCAAAGATAGATACTGGAGCAGATAGAACCAGTGTGGACGATGATATAGCAGCAGAAGTAGGGCTAGGCCCCATCCATAAAATAGTGAAAGTCAAATCCAGTCTAAGCGGCAAGAGCAAGAAAAGACTAGTCGTGGACGCGGAAATAGTGATCAAAGCCGAACACCATAAGATACCGGTATCCATCAGTGAAAGAGATCATATGAGTTACGAGCTAATCATTGGAAAAGATATATTAAAGAAATGTAAATTCCTCATCGATCCCACATTATAAGCACCATATTTATCAAAAGTACTCTGCACTAGTAAATCATGTCAGATGTTCTCATTCTCTCTACGAGTAGAAAATTTTTTTCAACCAGAGAGATAACTAAAGCCTTGAAGAAGAAAAACGCGTCTCCAAGATACATTAACACTCCAAAGATAAGACTCAGCGTGGATCAAAAAGAGGCAACGCTTCTATACAAAGATGAGAAGATAAAGAACGCTGGATCAGTAATACCACGAATAGGAAGAAGCCTAACAGATTTCGCGTATATCGTGCTACGCCAATTTGAGGCACTAAATGTACCATGTACCTTATCCTCAAAGGGGTTAATACACGCTAGGAATAAATTCATGGCCGTCCAGGAACTTGTTAATTCAGATATACCTTTCCCAACCTCATGGCTTACCAAATCACGTATGGATACGGGTATAATTAAACAAAAAATGGAGTTCCCAATAATCATCAAGCTCCTAACAGGGACCCAAGGAATAGGGGTAATGAAAGTAGAGAGTGAGAAAAACGCTATACCCATAATAGATACATTAACAGAACTAGATCAACTCATATTGATACAGAAATACCTAGAAAACAATGGAGAGGATATCAGGGTCTTTATCGTAGATGGGCAGGTTATAGCATCTATGAAGAGAATAAGCCCAGAAGATGACTGGAGAGCCAATATACACGCGGGAGGAACAGGAATAGAATATAACCTCACCGATGAAGAGGAAGAAATCGCGATAAAAGCAACTGAGATACTGGACACAGGGATAGCAGGGGTAGACCTTATCCAGACACCAGAGGGAACAAAACTAATAGAGGTAAATGTATCACCCGGCTTCAGAGGACTTCTTAAAGCTACAGGGATAAACGCAGCAGATTCAATAGCCGAATACGCTATAAAATTAGCAAAGAAGTAGGCTGAAGTTTTCGTAAACCATATACATTCAACCACCTATGAAATATTATGCCATACATAGCACAGGAAGACAGACCACAGTATGACAAGGCCTTAGAAGAAATCACCAAGCTGCTAAAAGAGAACCCACCAGAGACCATAGATGGACACCTCAACTATGTGATAACAAAGATCATCAAAGAAGTATACCCGCTAAGATATTACCATATAAATAAAGCAATGGGTGTACTAGAGTGTGTCCAGCACGAGTTCTATAGACGTGTCGCCGCACCATATGAGGATACCAAAATAGAACAAAATGGAGACGTCTAAAACTCAATATTTCTTATATATCAAACATAGTTCTAATAGTTTCTATATCAAAACACATAACTTCAATCAATAATAGTAGTATATATAATTATTCACCTGACTATAGTCAAGTGAGAAATTATATATTACATAAACAACGTTAAGTCTCTGTGATCAGCCTAATTACACGTCTGTTTAATGGTTTTATAACCTTGTTTATCTTCTATAAATTATATATTCTTTTTAAACAGACGCAGCGACGTTTCTATCTATACTGGAGCACAGGATTTCTATTTTATGGAGCTAATATAATACTGAGACTATTCATACCAGAAATAGAGATCAACCCCATAGGGGTTCTAGCGTTTCTTCTTAATCTATTAGGGTTTATATTGATGATGAGTGGGATAGGTGAATTGGTTAATAAGGCAAAAATCACACTCATGTTGACACTTACCTTACAGGCCATTCTTTTCTTAATAATGTACAGATATGATAACGAATCCTTAGCTTGGGTTATGCTATTAGTGCCGCATATAGTCATAACGTCGAGTCTAGGATATCTCTATACGAGATTCAAGGTAGATGTGCTCACAATAGTTGTCGGCTGGGTGCCCATATTACTGGCCAATATAACTTTATCAGCCAATCTGCTGGACATTTTATATATTGACCTCATCTCAGGAGTCTCCAAGATAATAGTATATTATGGTATGTCCAAGCCCTCATTCTCAGTCCTAGTGGATGACCTAAGAGAATTCATGCTAACAGGGATGCCTTCTGAGTATGCTGAAGAACATAAAAGCGGAATTACAATAATAAAAATGAATACAAACTCAAAGTCAAAGGAGATTGAATGGATAAAACACCGTATAAGAGATAATAATAAAAGAGGTATTCGAACCATTCTATTCTCTTATTACGATATAATACATCCATCGGTCTTTCAGGAAGAACTAGACGAAATGCTTTACCTTGTAAGAGTAATGCAGGATAGAAACAAGTACACCAGCTTATTTGAGAACAAAATTACAACAGTGAATGATGACCTGAACATCCTCCACAGGGTGATCTCAGACATAATTAATGCCAGTAGAGAAACGACGATACCAGCGGATATAATCATATACACTTTATCTCAGATAATACTCATGAAAGGACCTAACCGCATCTACACTATCATGGTGAGTAAAAACCCGGAGCTAAAAGTGGGGGATGTAAGCTTGTCATGTATTATACACCCCGACGTACATGAAGATCACGCTACAGTCTCAAAGTTTGAGTCAATATCAAGAGAAATTATCCAGTTTCCTCATGATTGAGAAGCTCTTCTAGCCTCTGTTTCCTCATGCCGATTCTAGTAAGTCTTGGAACACCTTCCTTGTTTTGAAGGTATCTCTTAACAGTACCTCGGGTTAGTTTTGTTATCTTTATGGGCTCATATTTCAGGAAATCCACAAGGTCTCTCCAGTCTTTATCCATCTTACGCAGCTCAAGGTCTATTCTTTCTATAAGTTCTAATTCCGGGATATCCTCACGTAATTCAATATATAGGTGCATATACTCTCGGCTTCCCTCAAGTTCCCGCTGTGTAGTGAAATCAACGAAGGAAAGCTCAGCATTTACTAAGGCCTGTAATAACTCCTCTTCATTTATCCGTGTAAAGTTATGAAGCACCATTAATCTATCGGATCGTGAGAAATATTTGAAGATAGGGGTCTCGCAGCCTATGATATCGTCCCCATTGTCTATGCACTCGAAGATATCCGGCATTACATAACGTGTCATATCATTAAAGAAAGGAGTCGCAATAAACTGGTACCTCTTCCCAACCTCAACTTCATCCAGACTCAATATCTCTGGAGCCTCAAAAGTATTAATATTGGTATCAACTCGTTGTTTTTCCGGGATAAATTCAGGGTATATAACCCTCCAATCAAACAGGAATCCACCGGGGTGCTCAAGACTGGGGAGATTAGACATCATACTCTCCGTTGACCCAAATACGGTCTTTGGGTAACCACCAGTAATCTTCTTGATTTTTTCTTTTAATGGTGCAGCAGAGAGATCTTGTGTGAAGAAGGCTTTTAGTTTAAATGGTTCCCCAATCTTAGGATATACCTCATCAATTAAGGTGGTGACGGTCATATACGCTATATCAATATCCTTGTAGTTATCTATGAAATAATCTACTTTTTCCTGAAAACTTAATTCATCAGGATCAGGGGGAACAACCTTACCCAAACTGGGTCCACTGTCTCCGTGAGCCTTTTTAACGTGACCAGTGAAGAAAGAGCCTTCAGGTGTATTAGTATATATTACATCATCAGCTTCCAAGCTCGTTCTTTTCCCATCATAGGTTCCTATCATGAAGAGGCTTGGACCTGTATTACGGATGTTCTCTTTTATACCCGTCCTGGGTAGCAGATAGGTTTTCGGTTTCCCCATTGTACCACTGGTCTGGGATCTGACATAGTCTTTTAGAGGATAAATTAAATCGCCCTCTTTTGGTGATTCATAGAATTTCTCGTAAAAAGGATAACCGGTTAGAGGCACCTCGTTAATTGATGTATCTGGAGTTATACCTAGTTTTTCCCCGATTCCCGTCGTGGATTGTCTAACTAATTTTTTCTCCAATCCCTGCTTATTTTTACTTACCCAATTCGAATCTTTGAGAAAATCGATGCTTTTTCTTTTTAGTAAGGGCTTAATGAGTTTGAATATTAGTTTATTCACTTCACACTCTCCTTTAACCCTACTTAGGTACGGTG
>CAZLHA010000079.1:0-10801 GCA_964559155.1 uncultured Candidatus Bathyarchaeia archaeon
GTTAAACCCAGAATTTTGCAGCTTACCCTGTAGAGTATTGATGAATAAAATGCCACCAAGGGCAGAAGCTAAGGAGAACCTTGTTGAGCTTACAAATAGGCTTCTTAATATCGATTATAAAGCTGTGATTGTTTACGAGGATAATGATCCTATTGGACTAATTACTTTAAAAGATATTATGAGGTGGCTCGTAAAGTCTAATGACAAAGAGTCAATAATTGCTAAAGATTTGATATCTGTGCCCTTAATTTGTGTGGATATTGATGACCCGCTTCAAAAGGCATTGGACTTAATGGATAAGTATTCAATTAATTATCTCGGTGTAAAGGAAGAAAAGAGATTAAAGGGGTTGCTTCACGAAGATGGTGTAAAAGAAATTTGTGAGAATTATCCTCACTATCTTAGAATGTATAAATGATTAGGGTTTCCAACCTGTGAGGCATAGGACAAAAAGTGTAGCTGCGGTTAAGTCTGCTGTGGTTCCCGGATTTAATCTTCCTTTTTTCTTTCTCAATTCTTTATCCAAGGTCCATAATTTATTTATTCCTTCCTCGCTCTGTGTTCCTCCAATTTCCAGTATCTGTTTGGCCTTTTGTGATACTTGGTCCGCGTTTTTTTTACCGCTTTTTCTAATGATTAATGTATCTGGGTTTTCTGATAATATTTTCAAAAAGGTGTCTACTGTTGCGTTATTTATTCCGGCGCCCCTCGATAGTTTTTCATTTAGGAAAGGGTAACCTTGTTCGAAAACTATGTTGAATCCTGTTACCCATTCTTTGCATATCGAATCCTTTTTGCTACAAATTTCGAATATTTCTAAGGGGGTTATGTTGTCTTTTTTTATTGTTTCGATTGACTTTGAGTTTGTTATATCTAATTTATTTGAGGACCCAAGATTTTCTTGAGACATGGCTTTATTAATGGCATCATAAATATGAATAGAATCTTTTGGTTGGCTCTTTTTAATGATGTTTTTTATATCTTCTCTTAATTCAATTAAATCTAATGGTCCTCTTGATAAAGCTACGCCTGCTCCGGCTGATATTGGTGTAAAGAGAAGGATAATTCCTAGGTGTGTATTTCCCCCTTTCTGCCATTTGAACATCTCGTCTACAGCATTGTTGATGCTTTTGCCCAATCCAATGTATTCTTTTTTGCTGCTTTTTTCCGCTAGATGTCCCATCACTGATCCAATCGATACACTTCCGGCTAGAAACTGTTCATAGTTTGTGGTAAATCCATCACTATATCTATGTACATTACCTGGTTTTGGGTATGCTGATACTTCTAGAAGAGCTGCTAGACTGCTACAATTAGTAACATATTTTCTTATATCGACTGGGTTCAAAACATTCACCGTTTATTGTTGATTAATGATCTTATAAGGTTCAACGTTAATTTTATTTTATGTCTTCTTATTTATATTCTGAAGGTCATTATATTAGAACGGTGGATGACCTTTTTTTCGCTGTAAAAGGTGGTAGACATAATGATGGTATCATTTTGAGTACACTAAGATATATTCCAAGTAAATGTGGTGAGCGAGAATATTTAGGAAGACCCTATAAACGGGTCTATGATGTTGAATCAACTACAAAGTTCCTGGAGGAAAATTATCCAAGCTATATTAATTACATTGATTGGTTGGGAATGTGTCTGCAATCAGTACCTGAACCGTTGATTGAACAGGTATATGATCCAAGAAAAAGATTACATGACATAATGTCGAATCCACAATCAAGTTTAGAGAAAACGATTTTTTACCTTATAAATAAATTATTGGAAAAAAGTGGTGTTTCTTTATCTAATTTCGGTATATCTGGTTCTGTTCTTATTGGTTTAGAAACTAAGGCTTCTGATATTGATCTCAATGTATATGGCGAGATCGAGGGGTTTGAGGTATATGTTGCTTTAAAGGAACTAAGGAGAGAATTAGCTCAGGTATCTGGATACGATGAGGATGATGTCTGGCCTGTGCTTATATCGCGATGGGGGAAAACAGGATTAAATCTTGAACAATTACGTTCTATTGAACGTAGAAAAATTCTTCATGGAAAAGTTAATGATGTAGACTATTTCATCAGATTATTGATCGAAGAGGACCAATCCGTATCAAAGCCCTTAAGCCGCGTAACAATATCAGGTACTATAACGGATGCCTCAAAATCGATATACATACCATGTACGTATCGAGTTGAGAACATAAAACTTGAGGATTCTAGTTCTGAATACAATATAGTTGAGCTGAAGAGTTATCGTGGAAAGTTTACAGAACAAGTGGAAAAGGGTGAAAAAATAATGGCTAGAGGAACTCTTGAACGCGTTATCTCGGAGGGGGATACTTATTATCGAGTTATTCTAGGTAAAAAAGAAGATTATTTATTATCTATATGGTAATTATTGGATAATTATTTGTAACCCGGTGTAGAAATAATTATGTCCAATCTGTTGATCAAAATGAATTCAACCAAAATGGTAACTACTTTAGAAAGACTGGGCTTTAATGAGGGCGATATAGTGGAAGCCATATTGGTTACTAGGGACGAAAAAGGAGGATTCAATCCAGCGCCAATGGGGATAATAAGAGACTCAAATTTATTGGAGGTAAGAATTTTCACGTCTAGTGATAGTTTCAAGAACCTTATCAATGATGATAAAGCTTCAATTAATTTGACTGATGATCCACTACTTTTCCATAAAGCAGCTTTTAAAGAAGATTTAGGGGAGACTCCGTTGATTAGAGATTGGATCCTTAATGGATCTGATACAACAATTTACTCCGAGAAACATTCTGGAAAAGATTTTTCAGGTAACCGGTATTCGTTTTTCCTTAACCCTGTTTCGATAAAAATAACGAAAAAAGAGCCTACTGTTTTCAGCAGAGGTAGAGCGCAAGCAATAGAAGCTATTATTCATGCGACCAGAATAAAATTTTTCCTTTCAGAAAATCGTACACGAGAAGTAAAAACTCTGTTAGAGTTGGTTAAGTGGTGTTTCAATGTAATTAACAAGGTTTCTCAACCCGATTCTAATGCGTTAAAGGTGGTAAATAGTCTAAAAGAATTGTTTGAACAATGGGGGGTAGATTATTGAGGCTTAAAATTAGCGCCCCTGCCCGGCTTCATTTTGGTATTATAGATATGCGTGGCGATTTAGGTAGAATTCATGGCAGCGCGGGGGTTTCTGTTCAAACCCCTAGACTCGTATTGGATGTGCAAGGATCATCTGATACAAATGTATGCGGTGATCAATCAGGGAGGGTTTCTCAGTTAATAGAGATGATAAGGGCAATCTACAATATCTCATCGAGTATTTCTGTAAAAATGATTCAAGAAATCCCGGAACATATTGGCTTCGGTTCTGGTACCCAGTTAGCGTTATCACTTGGGATGGCTTTTAATAAAATATATGACCTAAATCAATCTCTAGACCAAATAGCTGTTCATCTCAAAAGAGGTCGTGTATCAGGAATAGGAACGCACGGGTTCATAAAAGGTGGTTTCATCGTTGATGGAGGTCATAGGATAGGTAATCCGAATTCCATTCCCCCCCTTATCTATAGACAAGATTTTCCAGAGAATTGGAGGTTCATAATCTGTATACCCGATATTAAAAAAGGACTCAGTGGTGAAAAAGAACAAAAAGCCTTTCAACAACTTAAGCCTCCAAAAGCAGATACGGTGGCTCATGTATCTAGAGTAGTTCTAATGCAGATGATTCCCGCTATTATTGAAGAAGATATTGACTTATTTGGTAGTGCTATAACTAAACTTGATACCATATTCGGTGCTTACTGGACAGAGATCCAAGGAGGGACTTATTCTCATCCACGAATAGAAGAATGTGTGAATCATCTACTCGATATTGGCGCATATGGGGCAGGTCAAACTTCATGGGGCCCAGCCCTATATGGATTAGTAAACGGAGAGAATCAGGCAAAGAGACTGCTCCAATCTATGAAAAAGTTCCTCAATTATGGAGAAAACACAGGGAAAGCATACATCTCAAATGCAGACAACCGAGGTGCTTCCATAACTGAGATGGTTGCATGAAGTATCTTATTGTGACTGGTAGACTCGCAGAAGATATGATAATCAAACAAATAGAAGATATTGATTTTAATGTTGATGTGCTGTCTTTACCTGTTACCGTAGCATCCTTCATAACTCCTCAGTATGCTGCTAAACAACTTGAGAAACACGATCTCTCGGATTATGATATAATTCTCATGCCCGGTGCAGTTACTGGAGACCTTAGTATAATTGAAAAAACTACAGGAGTTCCCACCTACAAAGGTCCTTTACACGCCGCGGATCTCTCTTTGGTCTTACAAGAGGACATAAAACTATCAAAAACATTTCCCGCGAATGAGTTAATACACGAAAAATTAAGAACCCGCGCCCTGAAAGACATAAACTCAACGGAAGAAAACTGGAGAGAGATAATATCTAAAAAAGGGGGATTCCTAATCGGGGAGCTTCCTGTTTCAAAAGGACTGCCAATTAGAGTTCTAGGTGAGATAGTAAATGCTCCACGCCTTAAACTTGAAGACATCAAATCCAAAGCAATGTACTATGTGGAACAAGGCGCAGATATAATTGACATCGGAATGCTAGCCGGAGATCCAATTCCAGAAAAAATCGATAAAATCATCAATACTTTGAGAGAAACAGTTGATCTGCCTCTTAGCATAGATACCCTTAATGTTTTGGAGATAAAAGCAGCTATTGACTCAGGAATAGACCTGATCCTAAGCATAGATGACGGAAATATGAATGAGATCGCATCAAAAATCGATGATGAATCTGTGGTTGTACTACCCTCCAATATGAGAGAAGGTTATCTCCCAAAAAAAGCAGAGGAGAGGGTACATTATCTATCAGAAATAATCAACAAATTACAAGAAATAGGGATTCAAAAAATCATTGGGGACCTAGTAGTCGAGCCTTTATTAAAACCCGGTTTAATGGAGGGCCTAAAAGCATTTCAAATGTTTCATCACCAGAGCCCAGAAATTCCATTGCTTTTTGGAGTTGGAAACGCTGTTGAACTCATAGATGCTGACAGTCCCGGTGTACATGCTGCTTTAATTGCATTAGCCAGAGAATCCGGTGCTTGTATGTTACATGTTCCAGAGTATAGTGATAAGGCCCGTGGAAGTGTATCTGAGGCTGTTTCGGCATCGAATATGATGTTTTTAGCCGAAAAAAGGGGTACGGTTCCAAAGGATTTAGGGTTGGATTTACTTTGTTTAAAGGAAAAACGATGGAAAGAAGAACTGTATGACTCAACCTTAGAGAAAGGTACTAGAGTTCTGATAGGTACTGGTAACAAAGAGTATCATCCAGATAAATCAGGGTGGTTTAAAATACAGGTTGACAGAAACGAGGCGAAAATAGTAGCTATCCATTATCCCTTAGGAACCGATGAACATAGAACAGTAATAAAATCAGATAATGCAAAAGATATCTATCAAACAATAATCAGGGAAAAGTTGATAACTAAACATGACCACGCCGCATATCTGGGTAAAGAACTGGAAAAAGCGGCGATAGCCTTACGTTTAGACAGAGCCTATATTCAAGATGAACCTTTATTCTAAAACCCTGATTATGGTAATAGGGTAATGATCAACTGATTCAAGCATCTCCCATGTTACACCTGTGATTGAAGTCTCCATTTTCTCACTCATACTCCAAACTGTACGCCCAGCGCCTCCCCCACATTGCCTATGAAATAGATGCGCATACCATAATGCTCTATCCGGGTTAACATATTTCCCTGAAATGGCTATAGGCGTTTGACGACTCTTTAACCCAAATATTCTTCCCAAGATGAAAGTTATTACCCCACCTAAATGTATGAAGTCTGAAGAATCTAGCTTA
The DNA here is from genome assembly GCA_964559155.1 of uncultured Candidatus Bathyarchaeia archaeon. Lineage (GTDB taxonomy): Archaea > Thermoproteota > Bathyarchaeia > TCS64 > TCS64 > RBG-16-57-9. The sequence continues at coordinate 5,886 of CAZLHA010000079.1, forward strand.
CGAGGTGATAGATGGAGATTTCTCCAAGAATAAGTGGTATCTCCATCCATGATCATCACCGTAACTTTTACCCCAAGTTTGTTCTGGATTTCTTCTCTGATCTCAGTAGCGATCTCCATTGGCTTATTTAGAGGAAAACTAACAAACGTAAATGGAAGATTACTGGCATCTATACCTCCTTCACTATAATGTCTTAGACTTTGTAATAGCCCGACTTTACGTAATGCTAGTTGTTTATGAGCCGCACCTTCAAGTTCGGGATAACTTTTCAAATTTTCTATTGTCTGCTTTTTTAAACCAGTTATTTTTCCTAACGGACCTCCCCATATTTTTCGTGTCCAAAATGTTGCAAGAATCCTAGCTATTTTCCCGGGAGTGATTGTTTTTTCATCTAGAATATTTCCTAAAGCTGTGGATATTGCCTTCTCGCTTATTGCAATAATATCATCTGTTTTTATTTTGTTTTCAATTTTTAGTATTATCTTGTTTATATAATCTGTTCCGGGTTTCCAATACGTGCATCTTATTGTGATGGCTTTAATCTTCATGACGTGGAATCGCTCAAGATTTATAATACTTCAATAATTCTTGCTCAAGCTCTTTTACTGCCTTTACAGCATTAGAGTCTGAGTTATAGTCTATTGTAGGTATTCCTTCCATATCAGCGTCTGCAACCGCTTGATCATAGGGAATCATGGAGATTACGGGAACATTTAATTCTTTCATTTTTTTATAAATGAATGCCTCATCTTTTTCACGCATTACTTTGTTACCTACTGCTAATACCGTTTTAACTTCAATATCCTCAGCCATTTTCAGTATTCTTCTTACTGTATCAACTGATTTCATTCTAGGTTCTATAACCACTAACATTGCATCCATTCTACGGGCAGTTCCTCTTCCTAAATGTTCGAGTCCAGCTACCATATCCATAACAAGTACTTCATCACGTTGTATGAGCATATGTTGGATGAGTACTCTGAGCATCGCGTTAGCTCCACACATGCATCCTGTTCCCCCTCCTTTCACGGTGCCCATTATCAATAGTTTAACGTTATCAGGTGCATTAACTCCGAATCGATCAACAACGTCGTTTACATTTGGTGTCATGTTGAACATATTACCTAGAGCCTCTTCAGGCGAAACTCCTGTTTTTTCCTTAATCAAATCTTCATTATCTGAGAGCGGTGTAATTTTATTAGCTATTTCATATTCAACTCCTAGACTATATGCAAGGTTTAGATTAGGATCCGCATCAACTGCCAATACTTTGTAACCATCTTGTGCAAGGAGTCTGGAGAGGGTAGCAGCAACGAATGTTTTACCCACTCCCCCTTTACCTGCTATAGCGATCTTCAAGTTTTACACCTAGTATCCTGCTTTTTTCATAATTTTTTTGATGGATTGATAGGTTGGGCTATCTTCAGGAAGTTTAAACAGAGAAGTTCCTTCAATATTGTAATCCATAATTTGTGGATCTGGTTCTATTCTCCCTAGGAAGGGGAAAGGTTGTTTATTAGCTTCATCAACCATTTTTTCTGGAAATCGGTAACCTCCGACGAGGTAATAGTTTTCAAACTCTATATCTACCTCTTTCATTATTCTATGTGACCGAGCTGCATTATCGAAGCTCTTCTTGCTGGGATCAAGTACGTTGAATACATCCTTGATCTCTTTAGTTATTCTTCTATTGAGATGCTCGACACCTGCAGGTGAGTCAACTATTACGTATTCATAGTTTTCTCCCCATAAATCCATGATCTGACTTAATGATCTATCAGGTAAACAGTAACAACCCTCTATCCACTTGGTCCCAATTCCAATGAAATCAAAGAAATCACGCCCCTCGTATAGGCTCTCTTGAAATAGAAATGGCTCAATCTTGTCAGTGGGTGTCATACCACTCATTCTGGCCATCTTACGTTCCTCGATGATTTCTGATAATACGCTAGCAATGCTTCTCTTACCGTGTTTTTTAAGATCTATCCCTATCATGTCTGCTAGACTTTCATCAGGATCCGAGTCAACTAATAATATTGGGTCTACCTTTTTTTCGCCTAAATAGCGGCTCAGAAGCGTTGTGAAAGTGGTTTTTCCAGTTCCTCCTCTACCTGTAACTACAATAGTGCCTTTATGCTTACCCATTTTCCTTCCCCCCCCGATGTATCGAGGTTTGTCGCAGGAGTAAAATATGGATATAGCTTAATCAGCTTTTAGTATAGGATGGGAAATAATCTTTATCTCCGGGTATATACAGGGCTTTGCTATATTCTTCGATAAATTCTAGGTCAACTAATAGATCGATGTACACCATTTTTTTAGCTACTTCTGTGGCTTCTTCTCTTTTTTCAGTTGATATTAATGTAGCATATGCTCCTGATAGGGATCCGTTTCCCAGTGGATGATATTCTCCGTTGGGGAACTCTGGGAGTATCCCTAATCTTATGGCGTTCTTCATGTCTGTATATGTTCCAAATGCTCCTGCCAGATAGATGTGTTTAGTGTCCCAGATATCTATCTTAAGTTTCTTCATGAGGACTGTGACTGCTCCGCAAGCAGCAGCTTTGGAGTCAATAACATAGTCAAGATCTGCTTGTGTTAATACAATGTCTTTTCCAATGCTTGTTTCTTCAGCAGGTACTACAAGATACTCTAACCCCCATTTGCCTTCTCTCACGTAGGGCATACCTGATACGAATTTACCTGAGAAATCCATTACACCTACTCTAAAAACTTCTGCTACAAGATCAATCAAACCAGACCCACAGATTCCTTTTGCCGGAGCGTCTCCGATTGTAGATATCTTGGCCTTTTTTGTTTCTTCATCTATCCTTACATGGTCTATGCCGCCAATAGCTGCTCTCATGCCATGTCTTACTCCTTCGCCTTCAAACGCTGGTCCACTGGCGCAGCTGCATGAGAATAACCATTTATTGTTTCCAAATATTAACTCACCATTAGTGCCTAGGTCTACTACTAAACTCATGTCTTCTGACTTATGCATCTCACTAGCGATTACATCCCCGATTGCGTCTCCTCCAAGAAATCTGCTGACATTAGGGAGGCAGTAAATGTAGCTATCCGGGTTTACATTTAAACCGATCTCTGCTGCTCTCTTAATAATGGGTTCACGAGGTACCTCTACATTTGCTATCTCAAGATATCCCGATTCAAGACCAGCGAATAAGTGGTTCATTACCGTATTACCTCCCACTGAGGTTTCACTAATTTCTTGAGGTTGAATACCTGTTTCTTTGTAGATTTTATCAATAATTCGGTTTATTGAGTTAACTACTACATCTTGAAGTTTTTTTAATCCCTTATCTGTTCTAGCAATTGCAACTCTGGTAACTAGATCCTCACCATACGTTATTTGTTGATTCATTCCAGAGTTTTTCCCTAGTATTTCACCCGTGTTTAGATCTGTTATTAGTGCTACTATGGTTGTAGTTCCTATGTCGATTGCTAAGCCATAGTGTTTTGATCTTGTATCTCCTTCTTCTGCATTAACTACTTCTGGGAATTCATTGGTACGTGTGATAGTTACTGTTGCTGTTTCTTCATTGAATCCAGTTATTTTATCATAAATTTTTTCAGGAACTCTGGGGGGTGCTCCATTATAGTCGCTAATTTTAAGGCGCCGATAACTAAGTAAAAGATTACTACTTTTTTCAGGTTTGGATTCTAAGAGATATTTTTTTACCGCTGGCTTAATCTCAGGGATCTTCAGTTCTGAGCTAATGAGAATCTTTGGGTTCTCAACACGGCTTTCTAAAGGAATGGTGAATTCGCAGTCTTCAATTAATTTGACCATACAAGCTAAATAATATCCTTCTTCCAGTTCTTTGTTTGATAGAAGTTTATCTGGGATCTTTGACCTTTTCTCAACACTGCCTTTATCGAGAATAACTTTACATTTCCCGCATATGCCTTTCCCCCCGCATAGAGCTTCTATGTGGATTCCCTCTTCCTGTAGCTTGTGGAGGAGTATGTCTCCTTTTTTAGCAATTATCTCTCTGTTTATGGGATTCAGTAATACTCTTATGGTCAATAGTTGTTCATATTGAATAGGTTTTAGCAGTTAAAAATAGTTGACTATAGGGTAAGTAATATAGCGCTTCAAGTGGATTCAGTTATTAATGATTCTAGGTATATCCGGTAGTCCTCGTTCAAAATCAACTGAATATGTATGTAAGCATGGGCTTCAGCTTCTTGAGGAGCATGGTTATGAAACACATTATTGGAGTGTTATGGCTAAAAAATTGAGTTTTTGTACTCACTGTGATCATTGTAGAAAAAGAAACGGTTGTATCTTTAATGATGATATGGATGAACTTTACTCTTTGATGGAGGAGGCTGGTGCCTATGTGATAGCTACTCCCATCTATCATGGAGGTATAAGCGGGCAACTAAAGACCGTATTCGATCGCTGTAGAGCCCTTCTCTCAAAAAACGGCAATGTATTCAGGTATAAACCTGTGATATCAATAGCTGTAGGAGGCGACAGGGTTGGTGGACATGAGCACGCTATCCAGCAGATACTATCTTTTTTCCAGATGAATGGAGGGGTTCCAATAAGTGGAGGTACTTTCGGGGCTAACCTTGGTGCAACTTTCTGGTCAAAAGATAGCTTAGAAGGCGTTAAACAGGATGTGGAAGGATTCAAGACTTTATCTAAAACCATTAATCATTTGGACACGTACCTGAAGAGGGTGACCAGATGAAGATAGCTTGGGGTGTCACAGGTAGCGGGGATAAACTAATTGAAACCTACGATATTATGAGGCAGTTGAAGGATAGCCAAGGTAACTCCTTGATTATACACGTCTATCTTTCTAAATCAGCGGAAGTAGTTGCAAGTTATTATGGTCTTGCTGAAGCGCTAAAAGAGTTTGATAGTTACAATGTTGAGAAGG
>CAZLHA010000080.1:0-1964 GCA_964559155.1 uncultured Candidatus Bathyarchaeia archaeon
ATTTTTTTTCCAATTAGATATATTATTGGTGCTGGTACGACTGTCATTAGAATAGTAATTAGTAACATATTATCGAACATTAGATTATTCCTCCATGTGTAAGATGTTCCACGGCTTCAATTAATGGTTCAAGTATTGGCTTTGGATAAAGTCCAAATATGATTGATAACAAACATAAGATAACGATCGGCAAAGTCATATTAAGAGGAGCTTCTTTAACATCTTTTAATTCTTCAGGTAAAGACCCAAAAAATATTCGACGAATTGTAAATATTGAATAACCTATAGTTAATCCAGCGATTAATTCCTTAATGAAAAATACTAAGATTTCTGAGGAAGGCCCACTTATTGCATGTTCAAATGTTCCTTCGACTATGAGATGTTTAGAAATTGCCCCCATGGTAGGAGGCAGTCCAGCTAGGTTTAGACATCCTAGGATAAACATAATTGTTGATAATGGCATACGCTTTGCAAGACCCCCTAAGGAACGGATATCCCTCACACCAGTCTGATGCATTATGGCACCTGCGGTTAGGAATAATGTTGCTTTTCCAAACCCGTGAGAAACATAATGATATAAGGATCCTGTAATGCCATGAGTAGTTACACTTGTTAGGCCTATGAAAAGTAAGCCCATCTGACTAATACTAGAATAGGCTAATAATCGCTTTATATCATTTTGCGATAAGACCATCAACCCACCATAAAGAATTGTACCTAAACCCCAGAAAAGTGTAAGGCTGGTATAGTTTTCTAGTACTTGAATTGGTATAAGAAGTCGTATCATTGCATATGCAGAAAGTCCTATCATGGCAGGGCTTAAGAGTGCACTTATCGGTGTAGGAGCTTCAGTATGAGCAAAAGGGAGCCACCCATGAAGTCCAAACATTGCTAGTTTCACAGCTAGCCCAACAAGCATTGTCGCTACAACAAAAATTGCCTTAGGGTCACCCTGTAATAATACAAGGTCTGCTATTTCAAAACTATGGATAGAAGAGTAAGCGGTTAGAGCTCCTGTAACGAAAATAACTGCGCCTACCATTGAATATAGAAGATACATAAAAGCGATTTTTTCTCTTTCACCTGTCCCAAAGCTGTTAATTAAGGCCCACGAAGGAATAATCATCAACTCAAAGAATAAATAAAATTCAAACAAGTTAGTAGATAATACAACTCCCATCATACTTGAAGCGTAAGCCAAGTAAAGAACATAGTAAAGAGCATGTGCCTCTTTATCATCTGCATGGCTTTGTTCATGAATACTATGATCCATATATGGGTTTGAATATATTGCTATTACAGCGGTTAAAGCAGATAAGGTAAGTATTATTGGAAGATTAATACTATCCACCCGAACCCCGAATCTTATGTGAGGCAACCAGGTGATATATTCTTCAACGGCGCCGTGTGATACTTCCGGTATTAAAGTCAAAAAGAAAAGGAAACTTAAAAGTAGTGGTATAAAGGCCACCCAACTGATGTTCTTTCCTATTCTTTTACCTAAAAAGTAAACGAGTGGTATGAATATAATTGGAGCAAGTAATGCTAACCAAAGTTGTCCGTACATTTATTAAAAGCCTCCCAAAAACACCATTATTATCATCATCAGTACCATGAATAACAAAATGTAGGTAATATTATACGATAATACACCTGTTTGTATCTTTTTCACTCTATGATAAATAGAAATTATGAATGAAGGTACGCCTTCATTAATAGTTTCATTAAAAATGCCTACTTCAATTTTCTGAAATAATTGTTCACTTAAAGTAACAAAAACATCTGATATAACAATATTAAGCCTAAAAAAGACACCTTCCTCTAACATGTTAATAATATTAAAGCATTCTAGTGTTGCCAGTGCTACTATTAACAATGATGCTAGAACATGAACTACATAATGTAAAGGGTTCCAATAAGAAACTATTACATCTAAGGGAAGCATTGGAACATGTCCTCCGCCC
>CAZLHA010000080.1:1974-10789 GCA_964559155.1 uncultured Candidatus Bathyarchaeia archaeon
TAGCAGAAGACAGATAACAGAGGACAGGATAATGAAAAAACCGATTTCATCCTAATATCATCTCCACGTATTCGGGTAAGTTATTAATAAGTGATTTCGCCGCTGTAGACGCATAATTAATGGTAGAGTTTGGCCATAGCCCAAATACAATTATTAAAAATGCCATCACGATTGTAACGCCTAGCATTGCAGCGGGAGGATCTTTCGCCTCGACAAGAGATTTTTTTGAGTCAACAAGTATGCCAATCACTTTAATATAATAACCCATGCTCAACGCGCTGTTTAGAATACCAATTATTGTTAACCATATCATACCTGAACCAATGGCAGAATTAAACAATATGAATTTACTTATGAAGCCATTTGTTCCAGGTACACCACCTAAACCTAATAGAGCGATAAATAGACATACTGAAGTAATAGGCATAGATCTGCTGATACCTCTCAGATTCTCAATATCTCTTGTGTTTGTTTCATGCACCATAGAACCTGCCGAGAGAAAGGCCATTCCTTTCAATAGTGAGTGATTTAAAACGTGTAATAATACACCCATGACACCATAAGTTGTTCCGGCAGCTAATCCTATAAGCATGTAACCTAATTGTGCTATACTGGAATAAGCTAGAAGCCGCTTTATATCATTTTGAAGTAAAGCGGATATGTTACCTAATGTCATAGTTAATACAGCTAGGAAAGCTATAGGCAGCATGAAAAATTTCGGCTCAAATAACAAGAAAAACAATCTAATCATTGCATATAGACCTGTTTCAATAACTATTCCGGATAGCATGGCACTTATGGGGCTTGGTGCTGCGGGATGAGCATCAGGAAGCCAAGTATGTAGTGGCACAATAGCAGTTTTTACACCAAACCCAATAAGGAGTAGGATAAAAATTAGAGATAACCAAGGTGTTAATGGTTGACCTTTAAGGACTGAACTTAGATGAGCCAAATTCATTGTCCCCGTCATGCCGTATAATAACGCCATACCGAAGAATAAAACGGTACTTCCAACGCTACCCATCACCATGTATTTAAAACCGGCTTCAACTGGATCAGCTTCGTTTTTTCTAAACGAGACTAAGACATAGCTAGCTATCCCAGTTAGTTCCCAGAAAATAAACATAGTAAAAAGATCACCAGCGAAAGCAACACCCATGATCCCTACTGTTAGTGCAAACAACAATGAGTAATACTCTGTTAGCCTTGAATCATGGGTCATATAATTTAGGCTGTAAACGGTAACAAAGAAAGTAAGTAGACTTACACTGGCAGCCATAAAGATGCTAAGAGCGTCAATTTCAAAACAAGCTCCAAGTGGAGGCAGTCCACCTATTGAAAAAACCATAATTTCGCCATTCTTAATACCGTTATTATATAGTTGCCAAATACTAAAGGGACCCAAAATGCTAAGCAGAATGGCAGTAACCTCTCTGATTTTAGATATTTTAAATTTATCTCCGATTACCCCAATTAAAGCCATAATAAAAGGGGAGAAGAGATAATAAAGGGGTAGAGAAATCACCATCTCATCCTCCTTAATTCTCTCGAATCAGTAGTCTTGAATTGTTTGTATGCATTAACAATCAATGAAAGCCCAACTGCAACAACACAACCACCAATAACTATACTCATTATTACTATACTTTGACCAATAGGATCTACGTACCCCGGATATTGTTTAATCGTAGAAAAATATACAAACAAAAGATTACCTGAATTAAGTATGATCTCGATTCCCAGAAGAATCCTTATCATATTTGCTTTACTAACGCAATATAAGCCAACTATAAACAATGAAATAGCTGCTCCGATCATTATTGTTGGTTCCATTTTTACTTATTCTCCTCTCTTAGTAGTGCTAAACAACATACCGCAGTGGTAAATAGTATTAAAGTTTGATACATTAGGTCAAAACCTCGAAAATCCCATAAAAATCTACTCATAGCCCCACCTATCTCACCGCTTGGTTTAGTTGGAATTAATTCAGTGTGAGAATATTCCGAACTCGGAAAAGGAGTTCTAATCAGAACAAACATCAACATAACAAATATAATTAAACTAGCCAAAACTCTAACTGACCCTGCTCTTTTATCTTTACTCATTTTCATCACTCCTGACGAACATAATTACTGAAACAAAGAGTACGACTATTGCCCCACCATAGATCAATAACTGAAACAAGCCAACATATTGACCATACATTGTCCAGTATAAGCCACCTAAACAAATAGACATTCCACCTAAACTTAGAGCGGAATATAGAATATTATCCAAACCAGCTACCATCAAGGCAAAGGCAAGGGTCGCTGCGATTAATGTGATTTCTACGATTTCTAACGCCATTTACAACTCCCCAGATCTTGAATTGCATATGTATCCATTATCAGATTATAAAAAGTTCTCCCTACAAGAATCTTCATTTATATCCCAAATTTTGCCTTAACTTACTAAGATAATGACATTTATACTATAATCAAGAAAAACTAGATATTTACACATCGATTAGCTCAAAAAAAATGATTATAAATCTTTTTAAGCCCCGGGTTTACGCTATGTTGAGGTATAACTATTGCTAGTAGGTCTAATGGGATTTACTGTGGTTATGGGTCTAGCACTTTTGGTTGGTCTTTTAGTAGTTGCGGTCGGAAACAAGTACGCAGCACAAAGTCCCGATACCAAGGGAAAACTAGCACCATATGCATGTGGAGAGCCTATACCAGCGACCAAAGTTAGGTTAAACGTTGAAAATTTTTTCATATACGCCGTATATTTTATGATATTTGACGTTCTAGGGTTTATTTTAGCAACGACATTATCACAACCAATTAATTTGTTGCTACCTTTGTTTTATGCTGGTGCAGGTCTCTTCTCTATCACAGTACTAATATTTAGTTGGAGGAAGTGAAAATGAGTATAGTCACATGGGCAAGAACGAGATCGCCTTGGCTAATACACTTCAACGCGGGGGCATGTAATGCCTGTGATATTGAAGTTGTTGCAGCCTTGACACCAAGGTTTGATGTTGAGCGATTTGGAGCACTGTTAAAAGGAACACCAAGACATGCTGACGTTATGGTGGTCTCAGGCAGCGTCCCAAGAAAAATTCGAAAGCGTTTACAAAGAATATATGAACAAATGCCGGAGCCAAAGTTCGTGGTAGCGGTTGGAAGTTGCGCCATAAGCGGTGGAGTATTCCAGGAATGTTACAATACGATGGATGGTGTTGACAACTTCATCCCTGTCAATGCATATGTTCCAGGCTGTCCACCGAAGCCAGAAGCAATACTGGACGGAGTGGTAAAACTACTACAGAGCGCGGGGTACTAGGTGAAAAGAATGAGTATGGATGAACAACAAAAACTCCTCAAAGACCTTGAGGAAAAAGGAGTAACAGATACACGATTACAGAGACTAAATGCCGCGTACGCACGGACAACCCGTGAGGAACTTTTAGAGGTAATGGAATACCTACATGATGCGGGATTCGTACACATAACAACGATAACCGCTGTTGACATGGAAGAAAACTTTGACATAGTATACCATTTGAGAAATCAGGGTTTTGCACTCAACCTAAAAGTCGCGGTTCCTAAAGATGATCCAACGATACCCACAGTTACGGGGATACTTCCAGGTGCCACACTGTATGAGAGAGAAGTAAATGACCTGATGGGTGTATTCCCTGAGGGACATCCTAATCCAGCAAGACTCATACTAGATTATGACTGGCCGGAAGGAGTATACCCCCTTAGGAAAGATATGTCAATTGAAGCTCTCAAAGAGACAGCAGACAAAGCAATAGAGGAGAAAGAAAATGAGTGAAAGACAATTCATAATCCCAATAGGACCACAACACCCAGCCCTAAAAGAGCCAGAGAGTTTTTACTTTACAGTAGACGGTGAGACAGTAATAGATGTCGAACCAAGAATCGGTTACAACCACCGTGGTATCGAAAAAGCCATGGAGGTTAGAAATTACATTCAAAATCTGTATATCACAGAGAGGGTTTGTGGAATCTGCAGTAACGCCCACCAAACCGCATACACTGGATCGGTAGAAGAAGCAGCAGGTATTGAGATACCTGAAAGAGCCAAATACATCAGAGTATTTGTACAAGAACTTGAAAGACTTCACAGCCACCTGCTATGGCTAGGGGTAGCAGCTCACGAGATCGGTTTTGACACACTCTTCTACTATGTCTGGAGAGATAGAGAGATCGTAATGGACTTGCTGGAGGAAATTAGCGGAAACAGAGTCAACTACGCAATGCCAACAATCGGCGGCGTCAGAAGAGATTTGAAAAAAGACAATTTCCCACGATGGAGAAAACTAGTTGACAAGATCATTGAAAGAACAGAATACTACATCAAAGTTGCATCAACAGAACAGACCATATTGGACAGAGCTGTAGGGGTAGGCTACCTTGGAAAGAGCGATATGATTAAACTCAGCGGAGCTGGACCAAACGCAAGATGCAGCGGAGTCCCAAGTGATATCAGAAAACTCAACCCATATCTAGTATACGATGAACTTGATTTTGAGCACATAGTCGTAGATAATGGTGATGTGTTAGGCCAAGTCTTAGTCAGGGCACTTGAGGTATTGGAGAGCTGTAAGATATTGAAACAGGTGATGGATAAGATACCTGAAGGAGAGATAAAAACAAAGTTCGGACCCCTCAATAGAGTTCCGGAGGGTGAAGCAGCATATCTCGTTGAAGCTCAGAGAGGAGAATTAATCCATTACACAATCAGTGATGGAAAGAATATGCCTTTCAGACATAAGATAAGAGCACCAACATTGGCTAATCTCCCCAGCCTAGTTGAGAGACTAAAAGGGGGATACATTGCTGACATCCCCATAGTCTTAGCTGGAATTGACCCATGTTTCAGTTGTACTGACAGGATGGCCTTCTATGATGAAGGAAAAGACAAGAAGTGGACATGGACAGACGCGGACCTGAGAAAATATAGAAAGGAGTGGTTTGAAGAATGAACTCAATACTAACAGCAGTACAAATCCTGATATTCCCTGGACTATCCTTCATTCTAAGCTACACTCTCTATGCAGAGTGGCTAAGCCGAAAAACAGTCGCCAGACTGCAGAACAGAGTCGGCCCACTTCACACAGGGTGGCAGGGAGTACTACAGCCCTTAGCCGACTTTATCAAATTATTAGTAAAAGAAGACATCACACCAGCAGCAGCCGAAAAAATTGTGTTCAATATAGTACCAGTCTTCATATTTGCAATTCCATTAGCAGCAACATTCCTTATTCCCATACAGAGCGTAACCAGCCTCTGGGGATATGAACCAGTTGCGGCCTTTGAGGGGGACCTAATCATGGTCTTGTTCCTCATGAGCATGACTGTGCTTGCAGTATTTCTAGCAGGATGGAGTAGCGGCAACATTTTCGGAGCGGTAGGGGCAACCAGAGTTGCCTTCATGATGCTAGCATACGAAATCCCACTCAGCTTAGTAGCAATAAGCCCAGCAATAATGGCCAAGAGCTTGAGTATAATAAACATAGTAAACTGGCAAGTCGGCAGTGCACAATCATTCATAGCGAACCCAACGCTACCAGGGTTCCTACTTGGCATCGTGTTATTAATCGGATTTGTCATCTACACCATCTGTCTGTTGGCGGAGCTAGAGATGCGCCCATTCGATATGAGTGAAGCCGAGACCGAGATCGTCCACGGATGGCAGGTAGAGTACAGTGGAGTTAAACTAGGCTTATTGAGAAGCGGACACCATGTAAAGATGGTGCTGGCAGCCGGACTATTAACCAGCATATATTTAGGTGGACCAGCTGGACCTGTACTACCCCCAATAGTATGGTTTGTCGTGAAAACAAGCTTTTGTATAATCATCCTGAGCAATCTAAGTGCATTATTCGCTAGGTTCAGGATAGACCAGATGGTTAGTGGAGCATGGAAATACTTGGTACCACTAGCAGTATTACAGGTGATGGCAACAATAGCCCTATCAGGAGTGATCTAATATGGCAATGGAACGAGAACTAATCAAAAACGCATTCAAGAAACCAGCCACACTAATTTATCCTTTCGAAAAACTTGATCCCCCGGAAGGACTCAGAGGAAAACACGAGTATGAACAAGAGAAATGCATCGGCTGTGGACTATGTGCAAGAGTATGCCCAAGTTTTGCGATAGAGCAAATAGGTGGACCAGGTCCAAAGATGACTGGGCTGAAGATTGACCTAGGGAAATGTCTATTCTGTGGTCAATGTGAGGAAGTTTGTCCGACGGATTGTCTGAGGCTTACGACTGAGTATGAGTTGGCGGTCTTGGATAAGGAGAGCAGCATCTTGGATTTGGAGAGGGAACCTCCTCAACCTAAGAAGGCCAAGAAAGAGGGAGAATAAAGCATATCTTTCTTAACTATTTTTTAATAAAAATAACCTAATTTTAGCATAATAAATTCTAGACAGCTATTCTGAGAGTATTTGGTATAGGGTATTTGATATAGAGATAGCCGCCTCCGATAAGACCTCACTCATAGGCTCACCGAGTTTGATAGAATAAGGCTGAATACCAAGCAATAACACAAAAACGTCAAGAGACTTTTCTATATACGAGATAAAGATATTCAATGGTAGACTATGCGTCGATATAGCTTGACCACCAATCTGTTCACCCGTAATAAGCTTGGTAGCCCCTGGCTCGCCTTTGAAATTAGCTGCGTCAATCAACAGTACATGAGTGGGGTTAAATTCCTCCACTTTCCCCGTGAACGCCTCAGGAACAGACTCTGTATTTAGCAATAATACGTTCTCAAGAGGTCTAGATTCAAGAAGCTCTATGATTGTTGGGCCAACGGCGTCATCACCCCGGATGGGGTTCCCTACACCAACCAAGACTACCCGTCTCTCATCCGCTCCAAAATATTTCCTGAGCTCTTGGTCAAGAATCATATCGGAAAATCAGATAACCCATGTTAAAAAGTGTTTGAAAAATGTTTAGAGCTGGGAAGCAACTTTGTCTTTGAATAATGCAAGCATCTCTTTGTTCTCCTCAAGAGTTTCGAATGGCTTTACATTGATGACACTCATATTCATACCCATGTCCATAGCACGTCTCCACTTCTCAACTAGGGTCTCTGGGGTACCAATGAAATCATACTCACGGGCAGCTCCTATATCAGTACCACGAGCCTTCCATTTTCGAAGAGTCTCCTCATACTCGGCTTCATTCTTCATTAAGTAGACGCTGGGAGCGAATCCACTGATAAAAACATCGTTAACTGTTTTATCCAGTTTCTCTAGGTTCTTTTGGTACTCGGTTAAGATTCTCTTAACGTTCTTGAGATTACCTGAAGCGTTAATCCCGTCAGCATACGTAGCTGTTATCCGTATCATCCTAGGCTGTCTAGCGCCCACACTTATCCTGAATGGTTGCTGAATAGGCTGAGGCACATTCACCGCATCTTTAAGCTTCCAGAACCTCCCATCATAGCTAAGGACCTCGTTATGAAGCATGCCCTTAATTATCTCCACTGATTCTTTGAGCCTGCTCACACGTTCTCCGGCGGAAGGCATACCTCGTCCTTTCTCCATAAGATCATAACCCTCATACTCGGGTTCATTCCACCCAGCCCCTAAGATAAACTCGTATCTCCCCCCAGTCATCTGATCAAGAGTAGCCACGGATTTCGCCAAGTAAGCTGGGTTTCTGAGACTATTAAACAAGGTAATGTGACCTACGCGAATCTTATCTGTCTCTACACCGATACCGGTGATGGTGGTCCATGCCTCCCAGTAAGGCTCCTTTCGGTCCCCGGAAAGCCCCTCAACATGATCATTCAAGAATACTCCGAAATAGTCCAGTGCCTCTGCTGTCCTAGCTAATTCAAGCATCCTCTCATAGGTTTCTGCACCTCTTAGATATACTCCAAATTTCATGAGTTTACACCGGGGATTATCTAATTTAAATAATAGGTCTAGGAACTGAAAAAATATGCATCCTATGATCTCATACTATCTTGAATAGGAAAGATCAAGTTGAGGGAGAAATCGATATCTCATTTTTTATATTGAAATAAATAGCTCAGCACAAGAGTCCCTGCCATTTAGGCTCTTTAGAGATAACATTGTCCTTGATGATATTCCTCCTTGCAGGAGTATTCCCAGTTACTGGTCAATAAAGCCATTAAAAAGATGAGTCCAATCGATTAAGACCAGAGTACACATTAAAACGTTGATCCCTGGCGAAGCCAATGAGTGTCATTCCCGACGCCTCAGCTATCCTAACACCTGTACTCATTGGAGCAGAGACACTACACATCACCGGCAGTCCTGCTAAGGCTGCTTTCAACACCATTTTACCTGCTAACCTACCGCTAGTTACTATAATCGAGTTACCCAGATCAAATCCCCTCACATGTGACAAACCCACCACCTTGTCAACGGTGTTAAATCTCCCCACATCTTCCGCGAATACGACTCCCATTGATTCATTATAGATTAACGCTGAGTGGGTTCCACCCGTAGAGCCGAATATTTCTCCTCTCTGATTTAATTCATCCATTAAGGAGTATATGGTTTCAGGTTCAACCACGGGTACTCCATTATTTTTTGTTAGAAAATGGCTATCTCCCCCAGTTGATGCATTTTCAAGTATGCTGTCTTTTTGAGTGTGAATTAGGTCCATGTTGAGATCGTTATATAGTTCAATCACAGCCGATTTTTCATTAATCCGTATCTCATTGATCTCGTCTATTGATCTTATTATATTACTTGTGAAAAGGTGGCCGATAGCCAGTTCTTTCAGGTACTGGTCATATACCATTA
>CAZLHA010000081.1:0-6755 GCA_964559155.1 uncultured Candidatus Bathyarchaeia archaeon
GAGTAAACTACTTATCCCGAATTTAGCCATCTCCCGCGCAGCGTTCTTCACGGATTCTTTAACCTCCGTTGCGATTACACTCTCTGTCATAACATCGTTAACAGTTAGCACCAAGGAATCTCCGAGTTTCATTCTTTATTGTCTATTAAAGCGATTATGGATTGAAGATAGATTAGTTTAATTTGTCTTGAGGACCCTGAGTTCGTCTGGGAGTTTCTCAGATGCGTATCTGAGGATTAATGCAGGTGACTTTTGTTTCCATTTGAGGAGGTAATGGTGTATTTCCTGCGGTTGTTTCTTTGAGGCTTCCTTGAGCATCCATCCCACACCCTTCTGGACCATATCATCCTTATCCAGCATTAACTCATTGGCGATCCTGAACACCTCTTCAAGCATCTCACCTTTTCTAGCTATGGGAACCATGGTTACAGCTGAGGCTCTACGCCTCCATCTGTTCTCGTGACTCGTCCATTTTACAAGTTCTTCCACAAGGGTTGGGTCGTCTTTTATGCACATCATTAGGTGATGGGTGGCGAAGTGATCCGTGGTAGCCCAGTTATTCAAGTATTCCACCCAGTCATCAAACAAGGGGAACTGCTCAGCCCCTAGTTTAAGCCTGAACCTGTCAAGGATCCTGAGACCCACAGAGGCGAGATCCATGTTACCCGTTGCCATCAACTCCTCAGTTAATTCGAGAGCAGATTCAAAATCGCCTTTAACCTCAGGGTAGAACTTTTTGGCTATCTCCTTGTTCTGAGTTTGGTTTAATCCATAGGTCTCGATGGGTTCTTTGAAGTATCTGTGCAGGTCCTCTCTGCGCTTGAGGTCCGCCCTTTTTTCGGCTTCCACTCTAATTCGTTCAGCTAGTTGAGTCAAAGGCTTCACCTATTGGAGCGTGATCGAGTTTTATTGCTTCATCTTCCTTGGATAGGATTATGGTTTTTCTCCACTCCTGGGCCTCCTCTTTGTGATCCAAGCGATAATGTGCTCCTCGGCTTTCCCTTCGCTCCATGGCTGCCCTGATGATGTATTCACAGACATCAAGAGCCATTAGTAGCTCTAAGGCGTCCTGAAGCTGTCTACCCGGCTTCGCCAGTATACTACGTGTGGAGTCCCTTATCTCGCTTAGCCGTTGATAGGCTTCCACCAGCATCTCGCTATCTCTTATTACACCCACGTGTTTCCACATATTCTCCCTAACCAGATCCTTGAGTGTAGATGGAGTATAACCTACATCTCTTCTGGATAACTCCTTATATCTCTCCAGCTCAGGCTCCGCTAATTCCACTATATCCACATGTTCTCTACCTTGGATATATTCTACAGCTTTCTTAGCTGCTCTTACACCAAAAACAGTTACATCGGTTAAGGCATTTCCACCATGCCTGTTGGCTCCGTGGACGCCGCCCATAACCTCTCCTGCTACGATTAAACCCGGGACGCCTGTCTCGCCATAGGTATTTGCCACCACTCCCCCCATGGTAAAATGGCTCACAGGGGCGATCCTTATAGGGCGTTCATGGGCGTGTAATTTATTGATATAATACCCCCGGTCAGCCATACCGTACTTTTCTCCAGGTTCACCGTTCTTAACCACCTCACGGGCATCCAGTAATACAGCTCCGTCAACACCTGCGCCATCATGAACCTCTTTCATCATAGCCCTAGATAGCAGATCTCTGCTCTTGGCTATGTATGGTCTCTCCGTTACATTATGCTTCTTAGGGACATCCTCCTCGAAGGCGTTGAGTATCTTACCCTCCCATACGACCTTACCATCAACCAGTAATGGGGGTACATCGGGATCGGCTAATGCAAGGGGAAAGAACTGGCAGAACTCCATATCCCTGAGCCTAGCCCCGGCTTCAAAGGCGAGACGGTAACCGTCTCCCGTGGTTTTTAGGGGACAATCTGTTCGCTGGAACAATGCCCCAGCTCCCCCTGATGCGAGTAAGACTGCTTTTATCTGGAAAAGAATTGGTTCTTCTTCTCGCCCATTATAGCCTACAGCTCCGATGATTCTCCCATCCTGTTTGAGTAGCTGGGTGATTATCGCGTTATCAACAAACTCG
The DNA here is from genome assembly GCA_964559155.1 of uncultured Candidatus Bathyarchaeia archaeon. GTDB lineage: Archaea > Thermoproteota > Bathyarchaeia > TCS64 > TCS64 > RBG-16-57-9. The sequence goes on from CAZLHA010000081.1 coordinate 2,073, forward strand.
ACACCCTGGTTCTCAAGATATTTGACCATTGGGAGGGTGATGCCCTGACCTAGCTTGGTGTCTGGTCCCCCTACGCTTATTCCACCGTGTTTCACGTTGACTGCACAGCCGAATCGATCAAGCTCTAAGACCCTTTCAGCACCTTCATTCACCAGTACCTCTACTAGTGCTGGGTCGTTCAACCCTTTTCCTGTGCTAAGTGTTCGTTCCCTGTGCTCCTCGACACTCATACCGCCTACGGCAGCCAAGTATCCGCTGCCAGCTACGATGGTGCAATTATTGTATCCTGCCGGGGCTTTTGACGCTAATACTACCTTGACGCCTTTTTCATGGGCTTCTATGGCTGCCCTAAGCCCAGCTCCCCCGGTGCCTATTATCAAAATATCGGATTTAACGTGAATAACCATAACTGAACAAAGTGTCTTAATGGTTTTAAACGATACCCCTGAAACAGCTGACGCGGAGTTATATGTCTAAGTATACTCGTTCTAGGCAGAATTCCTCGGCAGATTCACGGGTAAGTATGGTTTCTACTCTAAGATCCGGATCGAACTCGTTAAGGGTTGCTTGTATACTGGGCAGAGTCAGGTTACTGCATAGTCCATTCAGGAACATTCCACAGTCCACACCCACATCCAAAAAGGCTTCAAAGAAGGGACATCTCTCAATAATGAATGTGACACTCGTCTCATCCCGTTTATGTATCTTAATCTCTGCCCCTGCGTCCATCATGAATCTCCTGTATACCTCAGCCCCAGTGTCCAGAGTAGATAATCCATCAGGGAGCTTTCTCTTCATCTCCCTTGCGGTGATAACTCCCTGGCGTTTACTTGCATCCTCCAAGAGCTCCAGCGCCTTATCTGTTCCAAGCTGCTCTATAACCTTCATCACGTAGAGTATTAGGAGATCATATGATCGCCTGACGCCGTTAAACATACTCTCAACCATCCTTCTATCGGGTTTAAGGGTTAGGTAATTATTCTTTTATTCCATTGGGTTCTTGATGCTGTGATGAAAGGTAGATCCATACTTGATGCGTTCCTAGCGTTCACGGTTCTTCAAATTATCATCCTATTCCCGCCGGGGGTCAGAGACCTGATACGGTGGGAGAACCGTGCGCTGGGAGGTAGCTATCTCATCGGAGCCTTGATGATAGCAATCAGTTTCATAGTTATCTTGCTCAGGCGATACGAGTTAAGGTTACTGGGTTTAACTACAGATAACTGGAGAAACAGTGTTAACACTGGGCTCATCGGGTGGAGCTATTTTCTAATTCCACAGGCTTTGCTCTCTTTTTTCCTCGTCTGGGAGATAAATTACCGGGAGAACCTTCGTGTCGCAGTGTTTCTTGGAGCAATAATACTATTGATGAGCTGCTTGTTAGCTAGGAGAAAACAGGTTATACCAGCAACAGACAGAAGACTTTTCATCATAGGGTTACTAATCCTCACCCCGTTAATGCTGAATACCATATTCTTAGGGCTATCCAGTAAATTATTGAAGGAATTCATCTGGAACATATTCATAGGTGGATTCGCCGAGGAAGTCTTCTACAGAGGATTCATCCAGTCCAGCATAGATCTGGAGTACGGTAAAACACTGCGAATCGGGAAAATAAGTTTTGGACCCGGTTTACTGTTTTCCAGTCTATTCTATGGCCTTGGGAGGGGGTTAAGATGGGTGAAGCCGTGGATGGGAGTATACACGGTCTCGTGGAGTTGGACTTTGTTCGCCTTCACAGTGGGTGTTTTCTATGGATTGATCCGTGAAGCCTCGGGGGATATCATAGGTTCATCAACAGCTAATGGTATGATTGATGCTATAGGTGAGACGTTTAACTATCTTGGGCCATAGATTGTGGGTAGTGGAGGGCTACATGCAGTTACATAAAGGGACTGAAGGATTGATGTCTCTCAGTGATCACTTTGGGGATAAAGGATATTCCGGCTCCTTTGAGGGCATTTATGGATTCATTACCACCTATAACTGAGACCATCCAGAAGTATAGGATCATATACGTCGGCTACGTCATATCAATGGGTATATTTGTCGTCACCAGCGTCTTTGAAGTATTCGATGCCCCTGTACTCGTTAACTTCCTCGAAAAATACAACATGGATAAGATTATATTTGCCACTATGTTGTTCAGCGTTTTCATGATAATCTATTTTGTACGGGAACAAGAGAGGATGAAATATAAACAGCATCTGGAGGAGCAGAAAAAGGTTAAAGAGGGAATATGGCTGGCCGAGCAGGAGATCAGGAACCAGATTATACTCATAAATCAAGCTACACACATCGCGGAGAGAAAAGGTGAACTGGACAAGGATATGATCAAGATCATCAGGGAGAATACACGGAAGATGGAGAAACAATTAGAGATGCTCCAGAAGACGAATGTAGACCCACGTCATTATAATGGTATAATCGACATGAATCCATAGCAAAAATGGGGGTATGGGTCTGAAAGCCCTAAATCGTGTTCTTTTCACCGGAAAAGTCCCCGAATAGGCTAGATTGAGTTATGATCACCATAAAAAACTGATATGGTGACAAAGGGAAAACGCATATTCAATTAACATTATTTTATCCTATGGCGTCTATTGAACTCATAGCACGGGCATTGATAGCCCAAGGTAACAAGATATTACTAGCCCATAAGATTGGCGAGGTTAACACTTTCCTACCAGGTGGACATCTTGAGGAAGGAGAATTCGCTGAGGAGGCGTTGAGGCGGGAGCTCTCCGAGGAACTAGGAAAGGAGTTGGAGATAGGGGAGTTTATCGGTGTTCTTGAGCATAAATTCACTGATAGACAGGGGCGAAGATACGAAGAAGTTAATCTGATATTCAAGGTAGAATTAGCCATTGAAAGAGTTTCATCAGCCGAGAAACACCTAGAGTTCATATGGGTTAAACCAGACGAACTAGAAGAATACAATCTATACCCTACGAGCCTACCGCAGCTTATCCGTGACTGGGGGAACAAAGGAAAAAGATTTCATTATACACAATTGGATAAATAGATCTAATAAAATTGGAAAAAGTAAGAAAAAAGTGTTAAGCCTTTACCCTATCTAGGTACTGTTTTCTCCTGTAGAGAACACCCATAACGTCTGCTGCCCTCTCAGGAGTAGTATAGACTGGTACACGTGCTGCTTCCAGTATCTTGGCTGACTCGCCTGCAACATCCGCGGATGGATCGATAACGATAACTGGCTTATCATACTTCTTGTATGTCTCTAGCAGCGTGTTGTTGATCCATTGATACATTCCAGTCAAGTCCTCGTCGGCAACATCCGGGAACATGGTCTTGATGATGCTCGTACCCAAGCTAATGGTGATCATACCATGGATATCAGGCTGCTTCAAGACGATATCTGGGACATTGAGGAAGCTGTTCATATTCAAAGTAGCAGTAAGATCCACTGGATTCTTTGCGTTACAGAAAGCAGGGATTAGCTCCTGGATCTCCGCCTGAGCCTCCTCACTGAAGACCGGTACCTCTAAACCGTTCTGGATCAGTCGGTCAGCTGTCTCAACGGCCACGCCGCCGCTGTTAGACACAATGGCAATATTCTTACCCTGTGGCAATGGACTATAGAGAAGCCCCTTAACATAATCAAACATCTCAGCGCTATCATAAGCCCTTATGACACCCGCCTGTTTGAAGGCCGCGTCATAAACCTTGTCGCTTCCAGCAATAGAACCAGTGTGACTAGCCGCTGCCTTACTACCTGCCTCGGTCACACCAACCTTGATGGCAACTATGGGTTTCTTTTTGCTCACCTCTTTAGCTGCCTCAAACCATTTCCTTCCATTCTTGAGACCCTCAATGTACATGGAGATGATCTTTGTGTCATCATCCTGCCCAAAGTATTCTAGGTAGTTCCATCCCTTGAGGTCACTCTCGTTTCCACTGCTGATGAATTTACCTACACCAACCCCCATGGCTGATGCCCTGATGTACAACTGGAGACCGTATCCACCGCTCTGGCTGATGAATGCAACCTCACCACTCTCATGCAGGAAAGGAATCATTAATGCGCTTAGCTTCGCCTCGCTGCTGGTGACGCCCATGCAGTTTGGTCCAATGAATCTTGTGTTACACTTTGCGGTCTCAACGATCTGGTTGATCATCTCTTTGCCTTCTTCACCTGCCTCGCTGAAGCCGCTGGTGATTACTACTGCTCCCTTTATATCCTTCTCTTTGAGTTCCTGGAAGAGTCCAGGCACGAAGCGGGCGGGGATTACGATTAGAGCCATGTCGATGTCGCCCTCGACATCTTTTACACTGGCATAGACTTTATGGCCTAGGATCTCACCGATCTCATCAGCCTTTATGTTGATAGGGTAAATGTCACCCTCGAATCCGCTCTGTACGATGGCGTTGAGCAGCATGTATCCCCATTTGAAGGGGTCAGTGCTGGCGCCGACTACAGCCACGCTCTTGGGTTTAAGTATTTTATCTAGTGCAATGTTAGCATCCAAGTTAATTCAACTCTGATGGTTTCATGAAAAGGTGCTACCTATCCTATATAAAACTGTATGAGATGTGAGATAGCATCTATATAAATTCAATACAAGGAACGCTGATTCACCCGTCTCTAGTACAGTGATCTGGGTCTGGTTCATAAACAGAAACACTGTAGTCATTGGTATGAAGATGAAGGTAATGGAGCAT